>SKOF01000164.1 GCA_007120155.1 Thioalkalivibrio sp.
ACGGCGTCAACGTGGTGCACGACACGGTCGTGGGCATCGACCCGGTCGCCCGGAAGGTGACAGCCAGGTCCGGTCAGACCTTCGAGTACGACCGCCTCGTGCTTTCCCCCGGCATCGAACTTCGGTGGAATGCGATCGAGGGATATGACGAGACGGCGAGCCAGACCATGCCTCATGCATGGAAGGCCGGTGACCAGACGTTGCTGCTGCGCAGGCAGCTCGAGGCCATGCCGGACGGGGGCGTGGTGGTGATGGCCGCGCCGCCGAACCCGTTCCGCTGTCCCCCCGGGCCTTACGAGCGCGCCTCGCTCATCGCCAACTACTTGAAGACCCACAAGCCCCGTTCGAAGCTCATCGTTGTCGATGCGAAGGATGCCTTCTCGAAGCAGGGGCTGTTCGAGCAGGCCTGGAACATGTACTACCCGGGCACGCTCGAGTGGGTGAGGGCCGCCGATACCAACGGGGGCATCAGGCGGGTCGACACCGGCGCCATGACCCTCCACAGCGAGTTTCACGAGTTCAAGGCCGACGTGGCCAATGTGATCCCGCCCCAGAAGGCCGGGCGAATCGCCGGCGATGCCGGGCTGGTCGACGACTCCGGCTGGTGCCCGGTGAACCGTCATACCTTCAAGTCCACGATCGCCGAGAACGTGCATGTCATCGGCGACGCGGCCTCGGCGGCCGCCATGCCGAAGTCCGGCTACGCCGCGAGTTCCCAAGGCAAGGTGGCTGCACTTGCCATCGCGAGCATTGTGAACGGCCAGGAACCCCCGGCACCGTCCTACGTCAACACCTGCTACAGCTTCGGGAACCCCGAGCACGCCTTCTCGGTTACCGGCGTCTACCGACTGGGTGACGGGGCGATCGAGCAGGTGGCGGGTGGCGTGTCGCCCATCGATGCGCCGCAGGAGTTCCGCCGGCGCGAGGTCGACTACGCCTACAGCTGGTACAGCAACCTCACCCACGAAATGTTCGGTTGATCGCAAACGGGCGGGGCCGCTTGGCCCCGCCCGTTCCGATCCCGGTCCGCCTTGCCGGCCCGGGGAACAGGCGCTCTATCCAGCTCCGTATGCGGAGATGGGTAGGGCGCCCCTTTCCTGTCGAACACCTTTCTGGTGAAGGGGCCTGATTGTGGCGGACACCCCATAAACGCTCGCAGGCTACGACATTGGAGGTGTTCATGAGCAAGGAGACACGACGCCAGTACACGGCGCCGTTCAAGGCGGAGGCGGTGGGGCTCGTGACACGGAAAGGGTATCGCTTGTCAGATGCGGCGCGTGCCCCGGGGATCAACCGGGGCTGGAACGGTTCCGATTAGCGGTCCGTGAGCCAGGCATCCAGACATGTCCCTTGTTTCGGTTTGGCGGATGAAAGCGTTATCCGATATACAGATAGATCACCGCGGCCTGGAGCATCAGGACAGCGAACCACCACCTCAGCCCCGAGGCGGACGCACCGAACCATAACAGGAGCAAGCGCATCGTCACCATGAAAATGCACGCCAGCGTAAGACCGAGCAGTACTGCGAACGTCGTCAGCGACACAAACTTGATGGTCCACCCCGGTTCTGTCCACCCGAACAGTGCCCGCAAGGCGGAGTAACTGATCCGGCGCTGGTCCAACGCATCATCGACCACCCACACCAGGATCGCCCAAACCGACCACCCGGCGATCGCGATGCGCAGTGCCCTGTCCCCCCACTTCAGACGACTTGCCGACGGGGTCATCGATTCTCTTTCCACAGGATGCTCGCACACGGGGACTTTCGACTTCTTTCGGTCACAATCGCCACCATCTCCTCCCCCGTACTCTTATCATACTGAATCCGCGTCTCCGGTAAGGCGCCTTCCTTTGCCCTGGAGATCTGCATGCTGCATCGCTGGACCCTCGCAATGGTGTTGTTCACATTGTCCGGCGGGGCAATGGCCAATGGTATGAAACTGGATGCCATCCTGGAACCCATCCGGGTGACCGATCGTGTGTACTACTTCAAGGGTTCCCTGGACGTGCGCAGCCACGAAAATCAGGCCGTCAACAACAACCTGGCCTTCGTGGTGACCGATGGCGGCGTGGTGCTGATCGACAGCGGGCCGTCCCGTTGGGTGGCAAAGCGGATCGAGCAGGCCATCGCCACGGTCACGGATCGGCCCGTGCGCTGGGTGATCAACAGCGGCAGCCAGGACCATCGCTGGCTCGGCAACGATTACTTCCACGAGCGTGGTGCCGAGATCATCGCCCTGAGGCGTACCACCGAGACCCAGGCGCGATTCGCCGATCAGCACCTGACGCGCCTGGAGCGCATCCTGGCGGAACGGCTCGAGGGCACCCGACCCTTGCCCGCCCCTGACCCCGTGGACGCGGATCGCCATGCCGTGACCCTCGGAGGTGTGGAACTGGAGTTGATCTACGCCGGTGATGCGCATTTCCCCGGCGACGTGCTGGTGTGGATCCCCGGTGAGGATACGGTGTTCACCGGGGATGTCGTGTACCTGGACCGCATCCTGGGCATCCACCCCTGGAGTGATATCCGGGGTTGGCTGGATGCCTTCGCGGAGATGGAGGCCCTGGACCCTGCGCATGTGATCCCGGGCCATGGGATGGCGGCGGACATGGCGCGTTCCCGGGCCGACACCGGGGACTACCTGGCGGCCCTGCTGGCGGGGGTGCGCCGGGGGCTCGATGAATGGGAGGAGCTTCACGAAACCACGGAGCGTCTGGGCGAGATGCCGCGGTTTCGTCATCTGAGGCACTACGACGAGTGGCATCGCCTGAACATCAACCGGGTGTACCTGAATCTGGAGGCCGGTGAATAGGGTTGCGTCGGAGTCATGGCTGTCCTCTGTTTCCTTCCGGAAGCCTCCGCAACCGTGTCCACCAGATAGGTGACAGATCTATTTTTGCAGTGCAAAAATAGATCTGTCACCTTTTCCGCGCTACGCCATTGAACATTTACTGACTGAGCGGCGTCAGGCCTACCTGAGCGTCGGGGCCGGGAGTCCATGGGGGGCAAGACGGGGATGAGGATGGGTATCGATTCGGTCGGTCCCCCTTCGTCGAGGGCCGTTGAACAAATATAGAATCCGGGTCAGAGGGCAATATCCGCCAGTATTGGCGAGACTTGTTCTCTGACCCGGATTTTTGGGTTTTCCGACAGTCGCACTGCCCACCGTCGATTCCCGGGGGCGCTCCGCCGCCCCACACGGGTCATACTGGAATCAGTTCCGCTCGAGGAATTCCAGGAGCGCCTTGTTGAAGGCAGCGGGGTTCTGTTGACTCATGCCGTGTCCGCTGTTCGGAATCACCGCCACGCGGCTGCCGGGCATGCATCGGGCAACTGCGTCACCGGTCAGCTGAAAGAACGGGATCGATCGATCCCCCTTCACGATGAGGGTTGGTGCCCTCAACTGGCCAAGCTCGTCACAGCTGATGATGTTGTTGTCCAGCGGACTGGAGAAGAACAGACGAAGCATTCGTCCGTTGGGCAGCATGAGCTGCCGTCTCTCCTCCGGGAGTGATTCCCACAGACCGGGCTGCCCGGCCACCGCCTCGAAGAAGTGGCGCGTCGCGGCATCCGGATCCCCCGCCAGGGCAGCCTGCCTGGCGGGTGCCAGGGTTTTCCGGAATGCCCCGATGGCCTCCTTGCCCTCCGGCGTATCGGAGACCAGATGGGCCATCCGGCCTGGCTCTGCCAGTACAAGGCTACGCACCAGTTCCGGGTGTTCGAGCGCCATGACCAAAGCTATGTGGGCACCATTCGATCTGGCAACCACATGTACGGGGCCGGCATTCAGGGTTCGGATGAACTGCGCGAGATCCTTTGCGTGAGTTACATTGGAGTAGTTTTCGCCGTCATCCTGCCAAGGTCGCGGACCGTGATAGCGCTGTGTGTATGAGATGAACCGATACTGTGCGCCAACATCATCCCGTTGCGGAAGCCACTGGCGATAGTCATTGAATAGCCCGTGCAGAAACACCACCGGGGTGCCCTGCCCGTGCTCCA
This sequence comes from Thioalkalivibrio sp., assembly GCA_007120155.1. Classification (GTDB taxonomy): domain Bacteria; phylum Pseudomonadota; class Gammaproteobacteria; order Ectothiorhodospirales; family Ectothiorhodospiraceae; genus Thioalkalivibrio_A. The sequence continues at coordinate 4,001 of SKOF01000164.1, forward strand.
GGTAGTCGATTTCGACTCCGTTGACAGTGACCGCCTTGGTCTGGGTATCCGAGGTGGCAGCGTTTGCAGTGATGACTCCGAAGGCAACCGATGCCGCAATCAGAAACGTTTTAACAAGTGTTTTCATGGCTGGATCCCTCATGCTTTCAAACCGATGGGATCGGAGGTTGGACATGTCGTGCGCCTCACGAATCACGTCGCCGCTTCCGATTGAAATGAGTTTAGGAGTGCGCCTGGTGTTGCTCTATGGAACCGTCGCCATAGGCCAAACGGCCTATGGCGACGGGGAATTGCGGGAAATGGCCGCGTCGAGCCCCCTGCCAAGCCAGTCTTGTGCGCGTCGGTCCATACGGTTCTAATGAACCGGGTGCTAGGCCTTAAGTGGGTGTCGACCCTGTCTCGGCCGGGAAGGCACGGGTCGCAGGAGAATGGGATCGTGAAGATTCTGGTTGTCGATGACCATCCGTTGATGCGGGAAGCGCTGCGCACTGTATTGCAGCAACTGGGTCCGCCCACCATTGTTCTGGAGGCACAGGACTGCCCCACCGCGCTGACACTCGCCGAGGAGCATGTCGATCTGGATCTGATCCTGTTGGACCTGACGCTTCCCGGCATTCACGGTATGGATGCCCTGGCAGTCCTCCGCGATAAGTATCCCGAGTTACCCGTCGTCGTACTGTCCGCCGACGAAGGGCAGCAGACCGTACTTCAGGCGATCGAGAGGGGCGCCATGGGATTCATCCCAAAGTCGTCCCCCAGGGAGGTGATGCTGAGCGCCCTGAGGCTGGTGATGGCGGGTGGCATCTATCTGCCTCCGACGGTACTTCAGCAGCCCGTTTCGGAGAGCGGGAGCGAACTCGCCGGCGGTATCCGGCCGCAGGGGGCTCCGCCTCGGACCCCGGCCGACCTGGGGCTGACCGCGCGACAGGTCCAGGTTCTGAGGTTCCTGCTGCAGGGAAAATCGAACAAACTGATCTGCCGTGAACTGGATCTCGCCGAAGGAACCGTCAAGATTCATGTCTCGGCAATCCTCAAGGCACTGCAGGTGACCAGCCGTACTCAGGCGGTTATCGCGGTCGGTCGAATGGGACTTAGGATCGACGACATCGACGGACCGGCCGCCACCGGCTCGGTCGATTGAGGCTCACGAAGCAGCGGCGCTGTCGCGGTCGTTTCCCGCCAGCAGAGCAGCCAGCATCGCGCGCAGCCTGGCCGGCGGGACGGGCTTGTGCAGCAGGCGAAGACCGCTCTCCCTTGCCTCGCGGAGCCTCTCCGGCGCGGTGTCACCACTGATGAGCAGAGCAGGAATCGAAACCGGATATGCGCCCTGCAGGCGCGAGATCGCCTGGATCCCGGTTTCACCGTCACGCAGCCGATAGTCACTGATGATCAGGTCGGGCATCCGGTCGTGTTCCGCGAGCCGTGCGGCGGCCTCCATCGCAGATCCTGCGGTCACCACCTGGCAACCCCATTGTGTCAGCAGATCCTGCATGCCCTCGCGCACCAGGCGTTCGTCTTCCACCACCACGACGAAGGCCCCGCTCAGGTCTCCAGGCGGTTTTCGCAGGCGCGGGGGTGACGTGACGCGGCTCGCCTCGCCCGGCGGAAGATCGATCGAGAACCGCGAGCCCCGGCCCGGAGACGACGTGAGGTCGAGGGGGTGCTTCAACAGCTGAGAGAGGCGCTTGACGATGGCGAGCCCGAGACCAAGTCCCTTGCTGCGATCGCGCTCCGGGTTGCCGAGCTGATAGAACTCCTGAAAGATCGCCTGTTGTTTCTCCACCGGTATTCCAGGGCCGCTGTCCCATATCTCCAGCCGCGCATGCCCCTCGCGACGTCGGACGCCGACGACGATGCCGCCCCGGCTGGTATAGCGAACCGCATTCGACATCAGGTTCATGAGAATGCGCTCCAGAAGCACCGGGTCACTGCGGACCACGAGACGGCTTGGTATCACGCTGAGCCTGAGCCCCTTGGCCTGAGCCGCCGGAAGGAACTCTGTCTGCATGCGCGCGAGCAGGGGCTGTATCTGGAAGTCTTCCAGCCGGGGCTTCAGGACACCGGCATCGAGCCTGGACATATCAAGCAACGCGTCCAGCAACTGGTCCAGCGCCCGGACCGATGCATCAATCTGGTCCACGGTGCGACGCGCTTCCGGAGCATGAACGGTCTCGCGAAGCCTTGCCACGAAAAGCCCGAGGGCATGCATGGGCTGACGCAGATCATGGCTTGCGGCGGCGAGGAAACGTGATTTGGCCGTGCTGGCCAGTTCCAGCTCGCGCGTGCGCTCCTCGATGCGTTGCTCCAGGTGTGCGTAGGACGCCTCAAGCTGGCTCGCCATGTGGTTGAACTGCCTCGCCAGCGCTTCGAGCTCATCACCGGTTGCGATCTCGATGCGGTGATCCAGTGCCCCGGCACCGAGACGGGTCGCGCCGGCCTGGAGGGCGCGAATCGGTGTGACTATTTGGCGCGCCAAAAGCACAGCGGCTGCCACTGACAGCACCAGACCGACCATCAGGAGCATACCGGTACGCCATACGGAGGAATACACGGGCGCGAGTGCTTCGGTGTGCGGCTTCTCTACGAACACGGTCCATCCAAGGGTAGGGATCGCCGCGGCTGCGGCAACCACGGGGCGGCCGCGAGTATCCGTGCCCTCTGACAACGTGTACTTGCGGTTGGAGACTGGTGGCGCCAGAACCGCACTGACCTGCGGCAGTGTGGAAAGGTTGAGTTTCTGCAGTACAAGGCTGATCTCCGGATGGGAGACGAGTTGCCCGGTTTCATCGACGACATACGCATAGCCGGTGTCGCCGATCCTGATCCGCGATACCACGTCCCACACGAATGTCAGGTTGATGTCGACCGCTGTAACGCTTGAATCGTGTCCGCCGCTTGCGACGGACAGGGTCATGTACGGCTCGGTGTCCTGCCGGAAATACACGGGGCCGAAGTAGGTCCTGCCAATCCGCGCCTCGGTGAAACTCGGGTCGCGTGAGAAATCAGCGCCGCTGTCGACGGCGTCCAGGCCGAGACGCGACACGCGCAGTTGCTCCCGCCCGTCTCCTCCGATCAGGCGCGCTTCGGTGACTGCCGGGGCCTGTCGGAGGAGGCGGAGGTAATCTGCACGGCGCTGCTGCAGGGCGGTGGGATCGTCGTGGGGCAGGGTGGTCCACCCCACATGAATCTCGATCTCGGAGAGGTAGTTCTGAATCCGGGCCGCGGCCGCCGTCGCCGTCTCCTGCTGCAGCGCTACGAGGGCGGCACGGTTCTCGCGATAGGAAACGTAGAGCTGAATGCTGCCGCTCAGCAGCAACGATGCGCTGACCAGTATCGCAAAGTAGAGTGCGTACCTCCGAAACAGGTGACCGCTCGGTGCGGGTACGGGGGTCATGGGTACCTCACCTTCGGGACGCGCGTGGGCTGGCGTGCATCAGGTTTTCACCGTGCGTGATCCGGGGAAGCAGTGGCTAGCGAACGACATGATCGGCACGGAGCAGCACCGAGTGGGGCACGTCAAGGTCCAGCGTGTCGGCAGTGGACAGATTGAGCACGAGTTCGAACAACCGTGGTTGTTCTACCGGCATGGTGGACGGTGATTCGCCTCGCAAAATCCTGTCGACGTAAGTGGCGGTGCGGTAATGCATCTGCGCGTAATCGGCACCGTAGGCAACGAGCCCTCCAGCCGCGGCAAACCGGGCACTGTAGTGCATTGCGGGAATCCCGTAACCGGTGGCGAGGGCGGCAAGTTCGGCGGCGTGGGTGCTGAAGAGGAGGTCGGGCAGGATCAGCAGTGCATCGACGCCTTCGTCACGGATGTCCCGGAAGGCGCCCTCGAATTCGAGTTCGTTTCGGGCTTCCACCACAAAGAGAGTGAGGCCAAGACTGCGAGCCGCAGCATGGGCGTCGCGAAGGTAGAAGATGTTAAGGTCCGGCGCATCGGGGTTCGCGAGTACCGCGATACGGCGTGCCCCCGGCACCAGTTCTCCAATGAGTTCGAGGCGCTTGGCGGTGAGTTCGATAGCGTAATAGCTCATGCCGGTGACATTGCCGCCCGGCTGCGCGAGGCGCCCGACCAGACCGGCGGATACCGGATCGCCACTGGCCACCATCACAATGGGAATCGCGTCGGTGGCCGCTTGGGCCGCGGTCGCCGCACGGTGAGAAAGGGCTACGATCACCTGGACATCCGCACGCTTGAGTTCCTCGGCCGCAGCAGGGAAACGCCCGTAATCCTCGTTGGCGTGGCGGCATTCGATGACGAGGCTCTCGCCGATCACGTACCCGAGATCGGTCAGGCCGGCACGGAGGGCGGCGTTCTG
>SKOF01000082.1 GCA_007120155.1 Thioalkalivibrio sp.
ATTCCTCAAGGATAATCGTTACCACCGTCCCCTGTATCAGCCTTCCGTGGATGCCGCTCTGGAGCGGCTGCACCGCTGGGACCGCAAGGGTGACGGCGAGCATGTGGACCAGTTGCGCCAGGAGCTTCGCAAGGTGATGGAGGACCACTGCGGCGTGTTCCGCACCGAGGAAGTCATGGCCGAGGGGGTGGAGAAGGTCAAGGCCATCGCCGCACGGGTGGAGGATGCCGTACTCCGGGATCACAGCAAGGTCTTCAACACCGCCCGCGTGGAGGCCATGGAGCTGGAGAATCTGGTGGATTGCGCGTTGGCCACGGCTCAGTCGGCGCTGGGCCGCAAGGAGAGCCGCGGGGCACATTCCCGGATCGACTACCCGGATCGGGACGACACCCAATGGCTCAAGCACACGCTCTACTTCAGAAACTCCGACAGCCTGGACTACAAGCCGGTGCGCACCAAGCCCATGACGGTGGAAAGCTTTCCGCCCAAGGTGCGGACCTACTGACCGGGGCCCGCATGTGATGCGCCGCCTCCATTTCAGTCCCCCGAGGCAGCCGGCCGCATCGCGCGTCTCAGTGCCCCGACGGCCGTCCGCTTCCCGACGGGATGCCGGCGGTGCGTATCCCCCCGAGGTGAGCCCGTCATGAGCGGGCTGATGGACCGCGTCGATGTCCTGCAGAAGGTCCTGCGCGTCCTGCCAGTCGGCGTGTGGATCACGGATGACCAGGGGGTGATCCGCTACGGGAACCGGGCGGGACAGGAGATCTGGCAGGGCGCCCGTTACGTGGGCATGGATCAGTTCCACGAGTACAAGGGCTGGTGGTTGTCCACCGGGGAGCTGATCGGGGCAGAGGAGTGGGCGGCCGCCCGTGCCCTGTCCCGTGGCGAGACGTCCATCGACGAAGAGATCGAGATCGAGTGTTTCGACGGCACCCGAAAGATCATCCTGAATTCGGCGATGCCGATACGCGGCGACGACGGCAGGATCGAGGGCGCCATCATCGTCAACATCGATATCACCAGGCGCAAGCGCATGGAGCTGCGCCTCCGGGAGATCTCCGAGCACGACTACCTGACCAACACTTACAACCGGCGCCAGATGTACAGGCTGCTGCGCGTCGAGTTCGATCGTTCGAAGCGCTACGGAACGCCGGTCAGCGTCATGATGTTCGACGTGGACAATTTCAAGGTCATCAACGACACGTACGGGCATATCGCCGGCGATACGATCCTGACACGAATGGTGGACGTGATACGGGCACACCTGCGCAGTTCGGATCATTTCATCCGGTTCGGCGGGGAGGAATTCGTGGTCATCCTCCCCGGCATCGATGTGCCGGAGGGTGTCCAGTTGGCGGAGCGCTTGCGCAGGCTGGTGAAGGGCATCGATTTCGATTTCACCTCGGGCGTGACCTGCAGCTTCGGGGTGTGCGGACGCCATGAGGATGACGATATCGATGCCCTGATCCGGCGTGTGGATCGCCTGCTTTACCAGGCGAAGGACGGGGGGCGGGACCGCGTCGTGGCCGGCTGAGCGGGTATGCTACGCACCCCCGGCCCGGGGGAGACGCAGGGCAATCAGCGGGTATACTGGCCTTCATTTTTCACCACCTGTCTTTGCGACCCGGTGACCTGACGCTTCCCGGGTTGTGCTGCGCCCGTCTGGCCTGGGGCACCGTCGGCACCGGCACCGCTTTCCGGGCCGCGTGCCAGTACTGGAGATACCCTTGCCCCTCGTTCACCTGCTCATCATCCAGTACTGCACCATTCTGGTAATGGCGGCGCTGTATGCGCCGCAACCGCTGCTGCCTGTGCTGTCGGCGGTCTTCCAGGTGGGCGAGGCGCGCGCGTCCCTGTTGATCACCGTGACCCTGCTGCCCCTGGCAGTCGCCCCCATCGCCTACGGATTTCTGTTGCAGCGGGTCTCCGCCAAGCGGTTGCTGATGGTCTCGATCTGGGTCCTGGCGATCAGTCAGGCGGCGGTATTCCTGGTGGACCGGTTCGACCTGTTTCTCGTGCTGCGCCTGATTCAGGGGCTGGCCATCCCGGCCATGCTCACCGGGCTGATGACCTACGTGGGGGCCAGCGCGGGACCCGGACGGATCCCCCAGGTGATGGCCATGTATGTGGCCTCCACGGTGATGGGGGGATTCCTGGGCCGGGCACTTTCCGGCGCGATCTCGGCCGGTTTCGGCTGGCGCTGGTCATTTCTCGCCTTTGCGATGGCCACGGTGCTGGGCGCGCTGCTGCTGCAGCGCCTGAAATCCGATCCGGCGGTCAGCTTTCAGCGGGTGGATCCGGGCGCGGCCCTGGCGGTCCTGCGCAGGCCCGAGTTCCTTCGCCTGTACGGCGTGGTGTTCTGTGCCTTCGGGGCATTCGCATCCCTGCTCAATTTCCTTCCCTTCCGGCTCACCGAACTGGGTCTTGGACTCAGCGAGCGAGGCATCGGCCTGATGTACTCGGGTTACCTGATGGGGGTCGTGGTCTCGCTGGTCTCGCTGCATCTGGCCACCCGGATCGGCGGGGCCATGAATACCATGCTGGTGGGTGTCCTGGTGCTCATGTCGGCCCTGGTGTTTTTCGCCATGGGGTCCCTCTGGGTGATCTTTGCCGGGATGTTCGTGCTCTGTGCCGGCATGTTCCTGATCCACTCTCTGGCGCCCGGCGTGCTCAACCAGCGTACCGGCGAGCAGCGGGGTGTGGTCAACGGGCTCTACATTGCCTTTTACTATGCGGGGGGGACGACGGGTTCGTTCCTGCCGGGGTTTATCTACCACGGTTTCGGCTGGCATGCCTATCTGGCAAGCCTCGGGGTGGTGGTGGCCGTGGGTGGCTGGTTGCTCTGGGGACTGCGAACCGTCCGGGAGGGGCCGAAAGTCCCGTCGGGGCGCCCATGAGTGCTCCGCCTTGTGCTATGTTTAACCTGTCGTCCAAGGGAAGTTTCTCGGCACGGACGTTACAACATAACACAAATGATTCCGCCTGATCGGCAGCCGATCCACGGGTCGGCGGGATCGGCATCGTGTCTGGCGCCATTTTCCCGGAGCGCCAGACGATAATAACGGAGAGGTAACATGTCATCGGTCAAGTCTCGTTTCTTCAGTACGATTGTCGCGCTCGGCTGCACCGTAGCCCTCACCATGGCGGCCATCCAGCCGGCAGAGGCGCAGCGACAAACCATTCGATTCGCCACCTCCAATGTGGGTTCCTACGGTTATGCCGTGGGCAGCGTGATGTCCGAAGTGTTGCAAAGGAACCTTGGCCGCGAGTTCGCGGTGGTCGTGCAGCCCTATCCCTCCACCTCGGGCGCCATGATCTCCGTGATGAACGGTGAAGGCGAGTTCGGCTACACCGCCGACGTGGGCATGCGCAGTCTCTACGACGGGGACCGCCCCTACGACGATTTCACGCCGCGGCGCGGGATGCTCGTGCACAGCCTTTACGTCTATCCCATGGAGACCTTCATGCTGGTGGCTGACCGGCGCAAGGATGAGTTCAGTTCCTATGCGGATTTTGACGGCAAGCCCGTCTTCTTTACGCCCGCAGGCTTCATGAACTGGCTCAACATGCGGCGCATCTTCGCCGCGCTCGGCTATGAGTTCAATCACGTGGAGATCGACAGTTCCACCGTGGCCGATGCGTTCGAGGCCGGCACCATCGACGGCTCCGCCGGTTACACCACCGCCGGGGCATCGCTGCCCACCTACTGGCGTGAGGCCGAACTGCGTGCCAATCTTGCCGCAATCAACCTCACCGAAGAGGAGATGGAAAAGCTCCGTGCCGCCGGTCTGGGTCCCGTGGAAGTGGATCCGTCCAAGGCCTTCAGCCAGGAGCTGGGTGTTGATCGCATCTGGGGCGTGCCCATCTACTTTGCCTATAACGTCCGCGCGGATTTCGATGCGGACGTGATGAAGCGGATCCTGGATATCCTGCACGAGAACGTAGACGTGCTGGTGGAAGGCGACCCGGGGTTCGGTCCGCTGGCGGCCGATTTCGTCGGCACCCAGGCGGCCGGCGTGGCGGCCAATCCGGACATCCCGGTGCATCCGGGACTGGCCGCGTTCCTCAAGGAACATGGCCAGTGGAACGACAGCTGGACAATTGCCGGTCAGTAACAGGTAGTTGATGAAGCGCCAAAGGGCGGGAAGCGATTATACGTTCCCGCCCTTTTTTCGTCCGCTTAAGGGATTTGGGGGCTGCCTGTGTCCTTCCTCAAGAATATCCTGACACTCCGAAACCTGACCTTCGTGGCGGGTGCGATCCTCTTTTTCGCCCTGCTGCACTACTTCTTCACCGGCGCCGGCGGGCAGCGTTACCTGGCGGTACGTCTGGTGCCGCTCGCGCTGATCATCCAGATCCTGGTCGTCTACCAGGACCGCTACCTGTATCCCCGCCTGCCGGCTCTGCTGAACCACGTACTGGTGATTGCGTACCTCGGTGTCGCCCTGTACGTCATGTACTACTTCACGGTCAATTACGAGGATATCGCCATCTGGCGGCAGGCGCGTTACACGCAGCACGACTTTATCGTCGGCGTGCTGGTGTTCCTGCTGGTCATGGAACTCTCGCGCATCATTCATCCCATTCTGTTCTGGGTGAACGTGGTGCTGGTGTTCTACGCGCTCTGGGGGCATCTCAGCCCCCCGAGTCTGGATTTCTTCTGGCATCCCGGTGTCGATCTGAATCGCCTGATCACCTCCAGCACGGTGGAATTCTCCACCGGAGTGTATGGACGCTACGCGCAGCTCGCTCTGACCCTGATCGCCGCCTTCCTGCTGCTGGCTGCCGCAGCCAGCGGTTTCGGGGCCCAGCGGGCGCTGGTGGATGTGATGCGGCGACTTGCGGGACGGTCCCGTCATACCATTCCGCAGACAGCGGTGCTGGCGTCCGTCTCCGTGGGCATGGTGAGCGGTTCGGGATCGGCCAACACGGCGGTGACCGGCAGCTTCACCATTCCCCTGATGAAACGCTACGGGGTGCCGGGCACGTTTGCAGGGGCGGTGGAGACGGCCGCATCCATGGGCGGCCTGATCATGCCGCCGCTCATGGCGGTGGCGGGCTTCCTCATGGCCGAGTTCCTGGGCGTGCCGTACTGGGACGTGGTGGTGCGCGGCTTTGCCGTGGCCTTCGTGTACTTCGTGTCCCTGATCCTGGCCGTCTATCTGCTCAGTGTCCGGTTGCTGCCCAACACGTCCATCCAGATCCCGACCGTGCCGCTTTACTGCTGGACGCGTACCGTTATCTTCTTCGGCGGGATCATCTACCTGATCCTGCTGATGAGCACCTTCGGTTACGGGGCGTTGCGCGCGGCCCTGTACACGGCCGCCGCCGTCCTGTCCGTGCTCGTGCTGACCTGGCTGTATTTCAAGTACGTGCTCAGGGATCCGGCGGTGGCGAAGGAAAGTCTGCTGGGCAATCTGCGTGTCGTTATCGAGACCCACGCGGAGATGACGTCCTATCTGACCCTGCTGATGGCCACCCTTGGGATCATGATCGGCCTGTTCACGGTGACCGGATTCATCACCCGCATGGGTTCGCTGCTGTTGCAGCTCGGCGAGTTCCACATCATCGCCACCATTCTCATGGCGTGGGTCTTTGGCTGGCTGGTGGGCACGGGGCTTCCGCCCACGGCGACCTACATCATCGTGGCGGTGATCATCGTGCCACCGCTCCGGGCCCTCGGCATCGACCCCTGGGTTGCGCACTTCTTCGCCTTCTTGCTGGCGATCTGGGGCGAGCTGTCACCGCCCACTTCGCTGACTGCGGCGGTGGCGGCGAAGATCGCCGAGGCCTCGTTCATGCGAACGATGTGGGAGGCACTCAAGATCTGCCTGCCCATCACGGTCATGTCCTTCGCCATCTTCGTGCGCTCGGACATGGTGGTGAATCCCGGCTGGGCCCAGATCACCGATACGCTGCTGGTGGCTGCGGGTACGGCGGGGGTGACCTATGCGGTCTTCGGCCGCTTCTTTGCCGGCCCCCTTGGCAGGTGGCTCATGAGCCTGGTGTTCCTGAGCCTGGCCTTGCCGGTGATTTTCCATCCGGACGACAATGTGGCCATCGTGATCTCGGCGATTCTCGTGCCGTTGATCATCGTCGGTGTGCTGCGGCATCGCATCATTGCGCCGCCGCCTGACGTAGCCGAATCCACCGAGACTGCGGAGAGCAGGGCATGAAGATCGTGATCCCCGATGATTACCAGGATGGTGTGAGATCCCTGGAGTGCTTCTCCCGCCTGTCCGGGCACGAGGTGACGATCTACAACGATACGGTACGGGATCTCGATCAGCTTGAGGCGCGTTTCAAAGACGCCGAGGCCTTGGTGCTGATCCGAGAACGCACCCCCATTACCGACGCGTTGCTGGAGCGCCTGCCCCGGTTGCGCCTGATCAGCCAGACAGGCAAGGGCATCGCCCATGTGGACCTGGATGCCTGCACACGCCGGGGCATTGCCGTCGCCACGGGAACGGGTGCGCCGTTCGCCGCCGCAGAGCTGACATGGGGGCTGGTGCTGTCCGCCATGCGCCACATCCCGGACGAGGTGGCCGCCATGAAGGCGGGGCGCTGGCAGACCAGGGTGGGCACCGGCCTGCGGGGCCGCACCCTGGGAATTTTCGGCTACGGAAAGATCGGCAGCCTGGTGGCCGAGTACGGCCGGGTCTTCGGGATGCGTGTGCTGGTCTGGGGGCGGGAAGGGAGTCTGGAGCGTGCCACCGCGGCCGGGTTCGATACCGCGGACAGCCAGGATGATCTGTTCGAGCGATCCGACGTGCTCAGTCTGCACCTGACCCTGAACCCGGGCACCAGGGGAATCGTGACGGCTGCCCATCTGGGGGCCATGAAGCCGTCGGCGCTCCTGGTCAATACCAGCCGGGCCGAACTCATTGTCCCGGGTGCCCTGGTCGACGCGCTCAAGGCGGGACGCCCGGGCATGGCGGCGGTGGACGTCTACGAGGACGAGCCGGTGCGGGATCATCCGCTGCTGCATCTGGACAACGCCCTGTGTACGCCCCATGTGGGGTTCGTGGAACGCGATGGTTACGAACTCTACTTCGGTGCTGCATTCGACAACCTGCTGGCCTTCGCGGAGGGGTCGCCACGCAATCTGGCCAACCCCGAAGTGGCCGGACAGTCCTGAGCCGGGAAGGCTGTCAGCCGCCCCAACGAAGCTGGAGAGACACATGAAACGCAAGCTCAATCCCGAGGGCCTGGCCACCCGTCGCCAGGTCCTGGGGGACGCCTATGTGGATCGGGCCCTGGACAACGCCGATGCGTTTGCCTGGCCCATGCAGGAGCTGGTCACCGACTTCTGCTGGGACGGCATCTGGAACCGGCCGGGCCTGCCGCGCAAGACCCGCAGCCTGATCAACCTGTCCATGCTCACGGCGCTGAACAGGCCGCACGAACTCAAGGTCCACATCATCGGCGCCCTGCGCAACGGCTGTTCGCCGGAGGAGATCCGCGAGGTGCTCCTGCAGGCGGCCGTGTATTGTGGTGTACCCGCGGGTGTAGACGCCTTTCGCGTGGCCCGGGAGGCCCTGTCCGAGGCAGGTGTGACGGTCGGGGAGGATGCCGGGTCCCCATGATCCGTCTCCGGTCCATTGACCACCTGGTCCTCACGGTGGCGGATATCGATGTCTCCTGCGCCTTTTACGAGCAGGTGCTGGGCATGGAGGTGATCACCTTCGGTCAGGGGCGCAAGGCCCTGAAGTTCGGTCATCAGAAGATCAACCTTCACCAGGCGGGCCGGGAGTTCGAACCCAAGGCGCAGCGGCCGGTTCCGGGCTCGGCGGACCTGTGCCTGATTGCCGATACGGCGGTCGCGGATGTCATCACCCATCTTCAGGCCTGCGGCATCCCTATACTGGAAGGTCCCGTGGAAAGGACGGGAGCCACGGGGCCGATCATCTCGGTGTATTTCCGTGATCCGGACGGGAATCTCATCGAGATCGCCAATCCGGCCGCTGCCTGAGATCGGCGCACGGACATGATAGTATGGTGCGATCGGGCAATGGTAGGGCCGGTCTGAGTGGCTGCCGATGGTGTCAACGGGGCCTTGTATAGGGGCAAGGGTCCGGCGGCCATGACCGGGCATTTCCCGCCACCCGCCTTTCGGAGAAACCGGCAGGGGAGGTCAGATGTCGGTTCGATCCACCCAACATAAACGGGCTTATCCCCGCGTACTGCTGGCGGAGCACAACCGCATCAGCCAGCGGCTGTTCGTGCGCATGCTTGCCCGCCTGGGGTACGAGGTCTGCCTCGCCGGCAATTGCGAAGAGGCGTTGCGAATCTATC
>SKOF01000167.1 GCA_007120155.1 Thioalkalivibrio sp.
CCCGCTTGGACTTTTGAATGAGCAAAACGACCGGATCACCCCAGCCCGAGGCTGGCATGGTGGCCCCAAGGTGTAAACCATGTGCCCGGTTTAATGTGTAAACCATGTCCGGCTTGCACAGCAAAGGTGGTTTTTTTTCCGACTTCCCAATTCACATTTCCCACTTTCATCATTCTTCCCGCAACGCATCCGCCGGCCGTGCGCGGCCCGTTTGCCACGCGGGACGAAGCCCCGCGAGTAACGCGGCGCCCACCGCCAGCAACACGCCTTCCAGCAGAACGGATGCCGGCACCGAGCGCAGCATGCTCCAGCCGAAGGATCGGCGGTTGATCACGTCGATGAGCACATCGGCCATCATCAGCCCCAACGGAATCGCCAGCAGACCCGCCGCCAGGCCGAGCAGCCCGCCCTGCAGACTCACCAGGCCGGTGAGCTGGCCCGGCGTCATGCCGGTGGCGCGCAGCACGCCGTGTTCCCGGGCCCGCTCGAACTGCAGGGCCATGAGTGCGCTCAGGATGCCCACGAAGGCCACGCCCACGGTCAGCAGCCGCAGCACGTGGGTGATGGCGAAGGTGCGATCGAAGATCGCCATGGAGTTCTCGCGGATCTCGGAGGCCGGCGTCACCAACACCGCCTCCGGCATGTCCGCCACGGCACGGCGAACCGCGTCGACACCCTGCGCTACCGATACGCCGGGGGCAAGATACACGCCGAGGGTGCCTTCCGTGCGCGCGTCCCAGAGCGCCTGGAACGTGTTCCGGGCCATGAGCACCACGCCCTGCGGGGAACCGTAATCCTGGTAGATGCCGCCCACGGTGAAGCTGCGTTCCCCCCGCGGTGTGTGCAGGCTCAACGCATCGCCCAACGCAATCCCGTGCCGCCACGCAAAGGGCTCGGAGACGAGCACCGCGCGCCCGGCCTCCCACGCGGGCCAGGCGCGCGCCGGATCGCCGGCGCGAAAGCGAAAGCCTGCGTAGCTGTCCGGAGCCGGCCCCAGCACGAACAAGTCCACCGGTCCCCGCCCTGAATCCACCTGAAAACGCCGTCCGGTGCTGAAGGCGGCGACCTCGGGCAGCGCCGCCACCCGCTCGGCCACCCCCCGGGGCAATAGGGAACCCGCCCGTTCGTCCCCGGGGGCGGGCGAGGTCACGTACAGGGCACTTTGCAGGGTATGACCGATCCAGCCCTGCACGGTGGTGCGGAAACTGTCCACCATCACGCCCACCCCCACCGTGGCGGACACGGCCACCGTCAGCGCCGCCACCGCCACGCCCGTGCGGCTCAGGGCCGCACCGAGTCCGCGCCCGGCCAGCCGGCCGGTGACACCCAGCACCACACCCAGGGGCGGGGCGAGCAGGCGGGAAAGCAGCAGGACCGCCAGGGGCACCAGAAGGCTGTATCCGATGATCATGAAGAACAGGGCCGCGAAACCGATCACCAGCCCCTGGCTGGTCACCTGCACGAGGATGTATCCCAGCAGGATCAGGGCCACGCCCGCCACGGCCAGCCAGGGAGTGAGGCGATGGACACGGCGCTCCAGGGAGGAGCGTCGCAACCCCTCCCGGGGCCGGATGCGGGCCGCCTCCCAGGCCGGCCCCAGGGCGGCGATCAGGGCCGCACCCAGGCCGAGCGCCAGGCCCTTGAGGAGCAGCCAGGGCGGCACGTGGAGCGCGGTCACGGACAGCACGAAATAGAGGTCATTGATGGTGCGCGTGACCAGCTGGACGAGACCCTGCCCGATGAGCACGCCAAGCAACAGGCCCGGTATGCCGCCCAGCAGGGCCAGCACGGCCGCCTCGCCCATCACCAGCCGGAACACGCCGGCGCGGGTGACACCCAGCGACCGCAGCGTGGCCAGGAGTGGACGGCGCCGCAGCACGGCGAACATGAGCGTGTTGTAGATGAGAAAGCCCCCCACCAGCAGCGCGAGCAGACTCATGGCGGTGAGATTGATGTGGAAGGCCCGTGTCAGCTGCCGGGCGGACCGTTCCCGGGCCCCGGCCTCCTCCACGCGGACACCCTCCGGCAGCAGACCTTCGAGCACCCGCGCGGGATCGGCACCCTCCGGAAGAATCAGGTCGATCCGATCCAGCCGCCCGACGCGATCCAGCAGCACCTGAGCGGTGGCGATATCCGTGAGCAACACCCCGTCCAGGCCGGGTGGACCGTCCCCGATGAGCGCGGTCACGGTCAGATCCACGCGGCCTGCCGGCACGGTGAGCTGCACCCTGTCTCCCCCGCTGACCCCCAGGCGGCGGGCCAGCCCCCCGCTCAGGGCCAGGGCGTCGCCGCGCACCATGAGCCCGCGCACATCGGCATCCAGAACGCCCGCCACGTGTTCCCTGAACGGGCCTTCCGAGAAGGGCTCCAGCCCCAGCAACGGAAAGGTCTCGCCGTCGATGCGCGCATGGCCCTCCACGACGGGAGCACTCGGGCGGACACCGGCGAGTCGGAGCCGCGTGAACAGGGACTCGTCGATACCGCCGGGGCCGGCGGGCAGGATCTGGTGCGTCGCGCGCCCCGAGACCGCCTCCAGCGAGAGACCGAAGGCACGGGAGGCGCTGTGGTTGGCAATATCCACGGCCACCACCACCGCGACACCCAGCGCCACACCCAATACCGCCAGGATCCATTGCCAGGGGTGGCGCCGGGCATCACGCCACAGGGCCCGGGACGGCAGGCTCATGAGCCCGCTCCCCCCTCGTCCCGGATGCGGCCGTCGGCCAGGCGCCATACCCGGTCCGCCACCGCCGCCACCTCGGGACTGTGGGTCACCAGCACCAGCGTCGCGCCCCGTTCCCGCACCAGCCGGACCAGCAGCCCCATGACCTGTTCTCCGGTCTCGGCATCCAGGTTGCCGGTGGGTTCGTCCGCCAGCAGCACGGTGGGTTCGTGGATCAGTGCCCGGGCGAGCGCGACGCGCTGCTGCTCACCGCCGGAGAGCCGGTCCGGATCATCGTTGGCGCGACCGGCCAGCCCCAATGACTCCAGCAGCCGCGACACCCTTCCCCGGTCCGGGTGTCCAGCCAGCTCCAGCGGCAGGGCCACGTTCTCCGCCACGGTAAGCGTCGGGATGAGATTGAAGAACTGGTAGATGAACCCGATGCGATGCCGGCGAAACAGGGTCCGGCTGCGCTCGTCCATGGCAGCGATGTCACGGCCCTCCACCAGGATGCGTCCCGCGTCCGGCAGATCGATACCGGCAATGAGATTGAGCAGCGTGGACTTGCCCGAGCCGCTGCGCCCCAGCAGGGCCACGATCTCCCCGGGCGCGACCCGGGCGTTTACGCCGTCCAGCACACATCGGCTGCGCGCACCCTCACGGTATCGGCGCGTGACGGACTCCAGTCGAATCAGATCGGTATCGGACATACTGGCGGGTTCACGGGTCTCTGCAGTCGGAAGGAAACGTGCTCGGGTGGCGGGACGACCCTGATGCTATGCTCAGATCATGTGGACCCCCCGTGCGTACAACACCGCCGGCGGGTGGGTCGCGCCCCGCCTGCCGGGCCGTATCCTGGGCCAGTGTTTCCTGGCAGGGGCGCTCGCGTTGTCCGCCACCCCCCGGGCAGACCCGGATCTGCCGCCGGAGTTCTACCCGGAACATCATCAGGTGGATGCCCTGCTGGAAACAAATCCCCCACCCCACGGGGTGATGCTGCTCATTCGCAACGAACGCGAGGACGCCCTGGTGGAACTGCTGCCACGGGCCCGCTACTACGCGGATCACCTCAGGGAGCACCTGCCTGACGTCCACGTGGCCGTCATCAGCTACGGTCCGGAACTGGCGGCCCTGTCCCACGGCAGGGGCGGCGCCTACCCTGGCCTCCAGGCACAGGCCGTGGCGCTCACGGGTCTGGACTACGTGGACGTCCACCTGTGCGGCGCACTGGCTGCCGACCTGAACCTGGACGCATCGGATTTCCCGCCGGAACTGGACGTGGTCCCCTCGAGCACCGCCCTGTATCAGGACTACGCACTGCTCGGCTACGCGGCCATCGTACTGCAACCGGCGTGGTAGATCAGAAGCCCGGACCGGGAATCGTGCATAACGATCCGGTTCTTCTTCGCACTTCCCGATTGACCCTTCCCGCTTCACTGCTCCCTTGACCCCTCGCACCGGCTCTATATAATCAGCCATGTCTGATACGAGAGGTCACGTTACCTTGGAAAGTTCCAGTTGTACCTTAACTGACTCCTTCCTGCGGTGAAGCCCGCCTAGGCCCCTCTGACGTCCAGGCTCCGCTTCCCGCAGGCTCAGCAGGCGGGAACGGAAAGACCTGGTGCAGCTTGCCCCTTTGCGGGCACCCAAGTCGATCGTTTCCAGCGAACCGGTCCGTCCGGCCACCGTTGCGGTGCCGGTTCGGGTAGCTGACATCGGCCGTTCAAGTCGATGTCACCAGGGCCCCGTGCGCGCGTCGCACCACGGAGAGCAAGCAATGGAGAACGATTTCGAACATTATCTGATCGAGATCCGGGAACTCCTGGAAAGGGGGGACCTGCCGCGCCTGCGCGAGCTGCTGGACCTGATGCGCATCCAGGACATCGCCCATGCGCTGATGGAACTCGAAGAGGAGCAGATCCCGCAGGTCTTCGCGACCCTGCCCCGGGGCCGCAAGGTGGATGTGTTCTCCTATCTGGATCCGCATTATCAGTACCGCCTGCTGGGTTACATCTCCTCCGCCGAGGCCCGCCACATCCTCTCGGAGATGCTGCCGGACGATCTCACCGCGCTGCTGGAGGACCTGCCCGGCGACGAGGTGCGTCGCCTCCTGCGCCTGCTCCCGTTCAGGGCCATCCGCCGTGCCCTGACGCTGCTGGGCTATCCGGAAGACAGCGTCGGCCGGCTCATGACCACGGAGTTCGTCTCCGTGCGCCCGGACTGGACCATCACCGACAGCCTGGCCCACATCCGGGAGCACAGTGAACGGGGCGAGACGGTGAACGTCATCTTCGTCACCGATGATGACCGCCATCTGCTCCATGCGCTCCCCCTGAAACGATTCGTGCTGGGACGCGCCAATGACCCCGTGGAAAAACTGCCCACGGGGCCGGTGGTGTCCATCAACGCCCAGGCCGATCAGGCGGACGCGGCACGGCTCATCCAGCACTACGACCTGGAGGTCCTGCCCGTCGTCGACGAGGACAACATCCTGCTCGGCATCATCACCGTGGACGACGTGATCGACGTGGTGGAGGAGGAAACCACCGAGGATTTCCACAAAATGGGGTCCGTGGGCATGTTCAATCTCAGCCTGCGCGACGCCGGGTTCCCGCTCCTCTATCGCAAGCGCATCGGCTGGCTGCTGGTGCTGGTGGCGGTGAATCTCGTAGGGGGCACCATCATCGCCGGATATGAGGAGGCCATCGAGGCCCTGGTGGTCCTGATCTTCTTCCTGCCGCTCATCATCGCCAGCGGCGGTAACGCAGGCGCCCAGTCCTCCACGCTCATGGTGCGCGCCCTGGCCGTGGGCGACGTCGAGGCAAAGGACTGGCTGCGCCTGTGGGGCCGCGAACTCGGCGTGTCCATCGCGCTCGGACTGACCATGGGCCTCGCGGTATCCGCCCTGGGTTTCTGGCGCGGCGGTCCCGACGTGGCGCTGCTCGTGGCCATCGCCATGACCCTGGTCGTGGCCATGGGCAGTCTGGTGGGCATGATGCTGCCGCTGATCCTCACCCGCCTGCGCATGGACCCGGCCACCGCCAGTGTGCCGCTGGTGACCTCGGCCGCGGACATTGTCGGCATCCTGATCTACTTCTCGCTTGCGGTGGCCATGCTGAACCTGCCGGCCGGCGGCATCCCGTGAGATATCCATGACCGAGACCGCCGACATCCTCGACAATCTCCCGGAGCTGGTCGCCACCCGCGACTGGGACGCCCTGCGGGGCATACTGGCCGATCTTGCGGACCAGGACATCGCCAAGGCCATCCCCGACCTTGCGCCCATGGATCGCGAACGCCTTCTGGCCCACCTGCTGAGCCCGGAGCGTGCATCCAACGTGTTCTCCCACCTCAGCACCGAGGCGCAGACCGAAGTGCTCGATGTGCTGGAGGATGAGGACAAGGCGCGCATCATCGGCGAGCTGCACTACGACGATGCCGCCGCGCTGCTCGACGATCTCCCCGATGAACATACCGAACTGCTCATGGGGATGCTGCCGACGGAGGATCAGCAGATCCTTCAGACCCTGCTCACCTATCCGGAGGACAGCGCCGGCCGGTTGATGACGCCCGAGTTCATCACCCTGCGTCCGGACTGGACCGTCGGTCAGGCACTGGAGCATGTGCGTGAACAGCACGAGGTCGGTGAGACCATGAACATGGTGTTCGTCACCGGAGAACAGGGGCAGCTTCTGGGCAGCCTTCGCCTTCGCGACCTGCTGCTGGGGCGCCCGGGCGCCCGGGTGGGCGAAATCGCCATGACCGACGTGGTCAGCATCCTAACCGACACCGATCAGGAAGAGGCCGCGCGGATCATTCGCCATTACGACCTGGAGGTCCTGCCGGTGGTGGACGAGGCCGGTCAGATTCACGGCATCATCACCGTGGACGACGTACTTGACGTCATGGAAGAGGAATCCACCGAGGACTTCCACAAGATGGCCAGCGTCGGCGTGGGCCTGAGTCTCAAGGAATCCAGTGCCGGACTGCTCTATCAGAAGCGCATCGGCTGGCTGGTGATCCTGGTGGTGGTGAACATCTTCAGCGGTGCCGCCATCGCCCTGTTCGAGACGGCCATCGAGGCCGTGGTGGCGCTGGTGTTCTTCCTGCCCCTGGTCATCGCCAGCGGCGGCAACGCCGGTGCCCAGTCCTCCACCCTGATGGTACGCGCACTCGCCACAGGCGACGTGCAGGCCAAGGACTGGCTCAGGCTCTGGGGCAAGGAACTGCTGGTCTCCGTGGCACTGGGCACCACCATGGGCGTCGCCGTCTGGGGCGCGGGGGCATGGCTTGGTGGCGCCGACGTCGGACTGGCGGTCGCCATCTCCATGGTGCTGGTGGTGGTCATGGCCAGCATGCTGGGCATGGTGCTGCCTTTCGCCCTGGAACGGCTCAAGTTCGATCCCGCCTCCGCCAGCGCGCCGCTGATCACTTCGGTGGCGGACGTATTCGGCGTACTGATCTACTTTTCCGTGGCCACCACGATCCTGCGGCTCTCGCTGCACTGAGAAGCGCCTGCGCAGCATGGGTCCGCTTCGCCTGACCCATCCTACGGTCTGAGAGCGGTGACGAATAACGGCTCCCGTAGGATGGGTCAAGCGAAGCGGACCCATGCGGACATGCCCGTAACGAACGACTGGTAACGGATGACGGCTCACCTGTCACGCCTTCCGGTCACTCGTCTCATTCAGATGCGGTAAAATACCCCCTTCGCCCTCTAGCTTCCCCGACCGCCCATGACCTCCCGCAATCCCGCCATCGCCCGCCACTCCACCGTCCCCGTACAGATCGGCCCCGTCACGGTGGGCGGAGATGCGCCCGTCGTGGTGCAGTCCATGACCAATACCGACACCGTCGACGTGATGCGCACGGTGGTGCAGGTGGCCGAACTGGCGCGGGCAGGCTCGGAACTGGTGCGCATCACGGTGAACAACGAACAGGCCGCAGCGGCCGTGCCCGAAATCCGCGAGCGGCTGGACGCCCTGGGCCTGAACGTGCCGCTGGTGGGAGATTTCCACTTCAACGGCCACAAGCTGCTCGACAGGCATCCCGCCTGCGCAGAGGCCCTGGGGAAGCTGCGCATCAATCCGGGCAACGTGGGACGCGGTGCGAAACGGGACACCCAGTTCGCCCAGATGATCGAGATCGCCTGCCGCTACGACAAGCCGGTGCGAATCGGCGTGAACTGGGGCAGTCTGGACCAGGACCTGCTCGCGCGCATGCTGGATGAGAATGCGGCGAGCCCGGAACCCCGGGAACTGGACGACGTGACCCGCGAGGCGCTGATCGCCTCCGCGCTGGAGAGCGCCGCGCGGGCCGAGGAGATCGGCCTGCCCCACGACCGCATCATCCTCTCCTGCAAGATGAGCGGCGTACAGCCGCTGATCCGTGTCTACACGGATCTTGCCGCACGCTGCGACTATCCGCTGCATCTCGGGTTGACCGAGGCCGGCATGGGGATCAAGGGCATCGTGGCCTCCACGGCGGCGCTCGCCGTGCTGCTGCAGGAGGGCATCGGCGATACCATACGCATCTCGCTCACCCCGGAACCGGGCGGCGACCGGACCCAGGAGGTGCTCGTCGCCCAGGAGATCCTGCAAAGCCTGGGCCTGCGCAGCTTCCTGCC
>SKOF01000251.1 GCA_007120155.1 Thioalkalivibrio sp.
TCAATGCGCGGGCGCCTGGAACGCCTGGCTGCCCGCCTGAGCCGCTAAGAGGATTTTTCAAATGCAACTCAATCCGACCGAAATCAGTGAACTGATCAAGAAGCGCATCGCCGACTACGAGTCGGCTGCGGAAGCCCGTACCGAAGGGACCGTGGTGAGCCTCTCCGACGGCATCGTGCGCCTGCACGGCCTGGCCGACGTGATGCAGGGCGAGATGATCGAATTCCCGGGCAACACCTTCGGCCTGGCGCTCAACCTGGAACGCGATTCCGTGGGTGCGGTGGTGCTCGGCGACTACAAGCACATCACGGAAGGCGATACCGCCCGCTGCACCGGCCGCATCCTCGAGGTGCCGGTGGGCGAGGCCCTGCTGGGCCGCGTGGTCAACAGCCTGGGCATGCCGGTGGACGGCAAGGGCGCGGTGGAAACCAGCCTGAGCGCGCCCATCGAGAAGATCGCCCCGGGCGTGATCGAGCGCCAGTCGGTGAGCCAGCCGGTGCAGACCGGCCTCAAGTCCATCGACGCCATGGTGCCCATCGGCCGCGGCCAGCGCGAGCTGATCATCGGCGACCGCCAGACGGGCAAGACCGCCGTGGCCGTCGACGCCATCATCAATCAGAAGGGCACCGGCGTGAAGTGCATCTACGTGGCGGTGGGCCAGAAGGCCTCATCCATCGCCAACGTGGTGGCCAAGCTGGAGGAACACGGCGCGCTGGAGCACACCATCATCGTTGCCGCCACGGCGTCGGAATCCGCCGCCATGCAGTTCATCGCCCCCTACGCCGGCTGTTCCATGGGCGAGTACTTCCGCGACCGCGGCGAGGACGCGTTGATCATCTATGACGACCTCACCAAGCAGGCCTGGGCCTATCGCCAGGTGTCTCTGTTGCTGCGCCGCCCGCCGGGCCGTGAGGCATACCCCGGTGACGTCTTCTATCTCCACTCCCGCTTGCTGGAGCGCGCCTCCCGGGTGAACGCCGAGTACGTGGAAAAGATCACCAACGGCGAGGTGAAGGGCCAGACCGGTTCGCTGACCGCGCTGCCCATCATCGAGACCCAGGCCGGCGACGTGTCCGCGTTCGTGCCCACCAACGTGATCTCCATCACCGACGGCCAGATCTTCCTGGAGACCGACCTGTTCAACGCGGGTATCCGCCCGGCCATCAACGCCGGCCTGTCGGTGTCGCGCGTGGGTGGCGCCGCCCAGACCAAGATCATCAAGAAGCTCGGCGGCGGCGTGCGTCTCGCGCTGGCCCAGTACCGCGAGCTGGCGGCGTTCTCCCAGTTTGCCTCGGATCTGGACGAGCTGACCCGCAAACAGCTCGAGCGCGGCCAGCGCGTCACCGAGCTGATGAAGCAGAACCAGTACTCGCCCATGTCCGTGGCCGAGATGGCGTTCTCGCTGTTTGCCGCCAACGAGGGTTACCTGGACGACGTGGAGGCCGGGAAGATCGTGGACTTCGAGCGCGCCCTGCTTGACTTCCTGCGCGCCGGCAAGCAGGACCTGCTGGCGAAGATCGACGAGACCGGTGACTACAACGACGAGATCCAGGCAGCCATGAAGGCGGCCATGGACGAGTTCAAAGCCAACCACAGCTGGTAAGCGGGGTCACCATGGCAGGCGCAAAAGAGATCCGCACCCAGATCAAGAGTATCAAGAATACTCAGAAGATCACCAAGGCCATGGAGATGGTGGCCGCCAGCAAGATGCGCAAGGCCCAGGACCGCATGCTGGCCACACGCCCCTATGCGGAGAAGATCCGCCAGGTGATCGGCCACGTGGCCATGGCCCAGGCCGAGTATCGTCATCCGTATCTGGAGGAACGCGAGGTCAGGCGGGTGGGGATGATCATTGTCTCCACCGACCGCGGCCTGTGCGGCGGCCTGAACATCAACCTGTTCAAGAAGGCCGTGGCCGCCATGCGCGAGTGGCGCGACCAGGAAGTCGAGGTGGATCTCTGCCTCGTGGGCACCAAGGCGCTGGGTTTCTTCAAGCGCATGGGCGGCAACGTGGTATCCAAGGTCAACGGCCTGGGCGACCAGCCGCGGCTCAACGACATGATCGGCACCATCAAGGTGATGCTCGATGCCTACGACGAGGGCCGCATCGACCGCCTGGTGCTGGTGGAGAACGAGTTCGTCAACACCATGACCCAGCAACCGCGTGTCTCCACCCTGCTGCCCCTGGTGCCGAGCGAGGAGAAAGAACTCAAGCATCACTGGGACTACATCTACGAGCCGGATACCAAGCCGGTGCTCGACACCCTGCTGACCCGCTACATCGAATCCGTGATCTACCAGGGCGTGGTGGAGAACGTGGCCTGCGAGATGGCCGCACGCATGGTGGCCATGAAGTCCGCCTCCGACAACGCCGGCGACCTGATCAACGAGTTGCAGCTCGTCTACAACAAGGCGCGCCAGGCGGCCATCACCCAGGAAATCTCCGAGATCGTGAGCGGAGCCGCCGCGGTCTGACGCGCCCCCGCCGACACAAGATTTGCAGACTTAGAGGATCGACAACATGAGTGCTGGAAACATCGTTGAAATCATCGGCGCCGTGGTGGACGTGGAGTTCCCGCGCGATGCCGTGCCCAACATCTACGATGCCCTCAGCGTGGAGGAAATCGGCCTGACCCTGGAGGTCCAGCAGCAGCTGGGCGACGGCGTGGTGCGCACCATTGCCATGGGCACCACCGACGGCGTGCGCCGCGGCATCAAGGTCAGCAACACCGGCGCCCCGATCTCCGTGCCCGTGGGCACGGGAACCCTGGGCCGCATCATGGACGTGCTGGGCAACCCGGTGGACAATGCCGGTGACGTGCAGACCGAGGACCGCTGGTCGATCCACCGCCCCGCCCCGGCCTTCGACGAGCAGGCCGGTTCCACCGAGCTGCTCGAGACCGGCATCAAGGTGATCGACCTGCTCTGCCCGTTCGCCAAGGGCGGCAAGGTGGGCCTGTTCGGCGGCGCCGGCGTGGGCAAGACCGTGAACATGATGGAGCTGATCCGCAACATCGCCATCGAGCACAGCGGTTACTCCGTGTTCGCCGGCGTGGGGGAGCGTACCCGCGAGGGCAACGACTTCTACCACGAGATGAAGGACTCCAACGTGCTCGACAAGGTGGCGCTCGTCTACGGCCAGATGAACGAGCCTCCAGGCAACCGTCTGCGCGTGGCGCTCACCGGTCTGACCATGGCCGAGTACTTCCGCGACGAAGGCCGCGACGTGCTGATGTTTATCGACAACATCTACCGTTACACGCTCGCCGGCACCGAGGTGTCCGCGCTGCTCGGGCGCATGCCGTCGGCCGTGGGCTACCAGCCGACGCTGGCCGAAGAGATGGGTGTGCTCCAGGAGCGCATCACCTCCACCAAGAAGGGCTCCATCACCTCCATCCAGGCCGTGTACGTGCCCGCGGACGACCTCACCGACCCGTCGCCCGCCACCACCTTCGCGCATCTGGATGCCACCGTGGTGCTCTCGCGCCAGATCGCCGAGCTGGGCATCTACCCGGCCGTGGACCCGCTGGACTCCACCTCCCGCCAGTTGGACCCCAACGTCATCGGCCAGGAGCACTACGACACGGCCCGCGCGGTGCAGAACACCCTGCAGCGCTACAAGGAGCTGAAGGACATCATCGCCATCCTCGGCATGGACGAACTCTCCGAGGACGACAAGCTGATCGTGGCCCGGGCGCGCAAGATCCAGCGCTTCCTGTCCCAGCCGTTCTTCGTGGCCGAGGTGTTCACCGGTTCCCCCGGCAAGTACGTTTCGCTCAAGGAAACCATCCAGGCGTTCCAGGCCATCGTGGCCGGCGAGTACGACCACCTGCCCGAGCAGGCCTTCTACATGGTCGGCACCATCGACGAAGCCGTCGAGAAGGCCGAGAAGCTCAAGTAACGACGGGGTAACCCATGGCCATGACCTTTCACGTCGACATCGTCAGCGCAGAAGAGTCCATCTACTCGGGCACGGCGCAGATGGTGGTGGCACCTGCCGAGGGCGGCGAGGTGGGTATCCTGCCGCGCCACGCCCAGTACATCGCCCAGCTCAAGCCGGGTGAGGTGCGCGTGCGGGTGAGCGAATCGGGCGAGGAGCACCACATCTTCATCTCCGGCGGCCTGCTGGAGGTGCAGCCCCACGTGGTCACCATCCTCGCCGACACCGCCATCCGGGCCAAGGACCTGGACGAGGCCGAGGCCCTGGAGGCCAAGCGCCGCGCCGAGGCCGCGCTCGCCGACCACAAGGCCGACTTCGACTACGCCAAGGCCCAGGCCGAGCTCATCGAGGCCGCCGCCCGCCTGCGCATGATCGAGAAGATGCGCAAGCACAAGGGCTGAGCCGGGCGTTTCAACCACGAACGGACCCACCCGGGCATGGGGCGGGCCGCGCACACCCGCCTACACACCCGCACCTCCGCCCTGTTGGGGTTCGTCCCTCACCCCAACCTACGACTGCTCTCTTGCCACAGAGGGCACAGAGGCCACAGAGAAAAACCACCAGAACCGTAGGTTGGGGTGAGCGCAGCGAACCCCAACAGGGCAGAGCCCTCCCGAGGCCCGGTGTGTTGGGGTTCGTTCCTCACCCCAACCTACGACTGCTCTCTTGCCACAGAGGGCGCAGAGAGAAAACCACCAGAACCGTAGGTTGGGGTGAGCACAGCGAACCCCAACAGGGCGGAGATCTCCCGAGGCCCGGCACGTTGGGGTTCGTCCCTCACCCCAACCTACGGCTGCTCTCTTGCCACGGAGGGCACAGAGGTCACAGAGAAGAATCCAACAGAGCAGAGTTCTCCCGGGCCCCGGTGATTACAACGCCCCGGCGTGATATGTTTGCGCTCAACCAGAACCCACGCGTATCCTGCCATCCCCGGCCCGCCGTGTGACTGAAAAAGGCTGACACCCAGATGAGTCCGGATCTCAGCATCGTGATCCTTGCCGCCGGCCAGGGCACGCGGATGCGGTCCGCCCTGCCCAAGGTGCTGCACCCCCTGGCCAACCGCCCCCTGCTGGCCCACGTCCTCGATTCCGCCCGCGCCCTCGAGCCCCGGCGTATCCTGATCGTCCACGGCCATGGCGGCGAGCACGTGCAGGCACGTTTCCCCGATCCGGATATCACCTGGATTCACCAGCCCGAGCAGCGCGGTACGGGCCACGCCGTGCGCCTGGCGCTGCCCGCCACTGCCGAGAACGACATCGTCCTGGTCCTCTACGGCGACGTGCCCCTGGTGCGCCCCGAAACCCTGGCCCGGCTCGTGCGGTCCCTGAACTCCGGCGCCGGCCTGGCGCTGATGACCACGGTGCTGGCCGACCCCTCCGGCTACGGCCGCATCCTGCGCGATGACCAGGGCCGGGTGCTGCGTATCGTGGAGCAGAAGGACGCCACCGAGGCCGAACGCCACGTCCGGGAAGTGAACACCGGCATCATGGCGGCCCGCGCCGGTGCGTTCGCCGGCTGGCTTTCGCAGGTCACCGACGACAACAGTCAGGGCGAGTATTACCTCACCGACTGCGTGGCGCTCGCCAACGCCGAAGGCACCCGCGTGGAGGCCTTCGTGGCCCACGACCCGGTGGAGGTCATGGGCGTCAATGACAAGCGCCAGCTGGCGGAGCAGGAGCGCGCATGGCAGCGACGCCGCGTCGACGACCTGATGCTGGCGGGCGTCACGGTGCTCGATCCCGCGCGCCTGGACGTGCGCGGCCGGGTGTCCGTGTCCCGGGACGTGACCCTGGACGTAAACGTGATCCTCGAGGGTCAGGTCGATCTCGGGGAAGGTGCCGTGGTCGGCGCGGGCTGCGTTATCATCGACAGCAGCATCGGCCCCGGGGCGCACATCCTGCCCCACTCCGTAATCGAGGGCGCGGTGATCGGCGCCAACGCCCGCGTCGGTCCCTTCGCCCGCGTGCGCCCCGGCACCGAGACCGCGGCGCACGCCCGCATCGGCAATTTCGTGGAGATCAAGAACGCAAGCGTGGGCGAGGGCGCGAAGATCAACCATCTGAGCTACGTGGGCGACGCCGACGTGGGCCGCGACGTGAACATCGGCGCCGGCACCATCACCTGCAACTACGACGGCGCCAACAAGCACCGTACCGTCATCGGCGACCGCGCCTTCATCGGTTCCAACTCCTCACTGGTGGCCCCCCTCACCGTGGGCGAGGACGCCACCATCGGCGCCGGCACCACGCTGAACAGGGACGCCCCGCCCGGCGAGCTGACCGTGGCCCGTGCCGACGCGCGCACCATCCGCGGGTGGAAGCGCCCGGTGAAGAAACCGAAGACATGAATTGATTTGCCACAGAGGTCACAGAGGGGAAGCCCCTTAACTTGTCCTGTAGCGTCTTCAATGCTGGCGCAGTGTGTGACTCCGGCGGCGCCGGATGCGGCTGCGCCTTATCCGGCCTACGGTCCGGTGCAATATGCTCGCGCAGGTCTTTTTCTCTGTGACCTCTGTGCCCTCTGTGGCAGAACCTTTGAACTTTGAACTTTGAATCTTGAATCCGGACCCTAACCCCCATGTGTGGAATTGTCGGAGCCATCGCTGAGCGCAATGTCGTACCCGTCCTGATGGAGGGGCTGCGCCGGCTGGAATATCGCGGCTACGACTCCGCCGGCATCGCCGTGCGTGAGGACGGCGGACGCATCCAGCGCATCCGCTCCGTCGGCAAGGTCAGCGAGTTGCAGGCGCGCCTCGACGCCGAGCCCCTCACCGGCCACCTCGGCATCGCCCACACCCGCTGGGCCACCCACGGCATCCCCGCCGAGCGCAACGCCCATCCCCACATGAGCGGCGAGCGCGTGGCCATCGTGCACAACGGCATCATCGAAAACCACGCCGAGCTGCGCGCGGAACTGAGCGCCGCCGGATATCCCTTCTCCTCCGAGACCGACACCGAGGTCATCGCCCACCTGCTCGACCGGTGCCTGAACGAGACCGGCGATCTGCTCGCCGCCGTGCAACTGGCCGTCAGGAAGATGGTGGGCGCCTACGCGCTCGCGGTCGCGAGCCCCGACGAACCCGACCGTCTCATCGTCGCGCGCCTGGGCAGCCCGCTGGTGATCGGCGTGGGCGTGGGAGAGAACTTCGTTGCCTCCGACGTGTTCGCCCTGCTGCCGGTCACCCAGCGATTCGCCTTCCTGGAGGAAGGCGACATCGCCGAGATCCGCAGGGACTCGGTGCGCGTCTTCGACACCGACGGCAGCCCGGCCGAACGGCCGCTCAGCGAATCCACGCTCACGGCGGCTACCGCCGAAAAGGGCCCCTATCGCCACTACATGCTCAAGGAGATCTTCGAGCAGCCCGGTGTGATCGCCGAGACCCTGGAGGGGCGCATCCACCAGGGCCGGCTGCTGGAGGAAAGTTTCGGCTTTGAAGCCACGCGGCTTCTGGCTGCCGCGAAAGGCGTGCACATCATCGCCTGCGGCACCAGTTTCCACGCCGGCCTTGTCGCGCGCTACTGGCTGGAGGAGGTGGGCGTGCCGTGCAGCGTGGAGGTGGCCAGCGAGTTTCGCTACCGAAAGGTGGTGGTCCCGACCGACACGCTGTTCGTCACCATCTCCCAGTCCGGCGAGACCGCCGACACCCTCGCGGCCCTGCGCGCCTCGAAGAAGATGGGTTACCTGGGGAGCCTGTGCATCTGCAACGTGCCGGAAAGCTCACTGGTGCGCGAATCCGACGTGGCAGTGATGACCCGCGCCGGCCCCGAGATCGGCGTCGCCTCCACCAAGGCATTCACCACCCAGCTCGTCGCCCTGCGCCTGCTCACCCTCGCGCTCGCGCGGCGCCGCGGCATGGACCGCGACCGGGAGAAGGAACTGGTGGAGGAGCTGGAATCCCTGCCCCGCCAGATGGAAGTGGCGCTCTCATTGAGCGAACCCATCGAGCAGATGGCCAACGAATTCGCCGAGAAGACTCACGCCCTGTTCCTCGGCCGCGGCAGCTTCTACCCCGTGGCCATGGAGGGCGCGCTCAAACTCAAGGAGATCTCCTACATCCACGCCGAGGCCTACCCGGCCGGCGAACTCAAGCATGGCCCGCTCGCCCTGGTGGACGCCGATATGCCCGTCATCTGCGCCCTGCCCGACGACCCGCTGCTGGAGAAGGTGCTCTCCAACCTCCAGGAAGTCCGCGCCCGCGGCGGCCAGCTGTGCCTGTTCAGCGACGACCGCATCCGCATCGACCTGGACCACTACCACAGCCTCACCCTGGCCGACA
>SKOF01000122.1 GCA_007120155.1 Thioalkalivibrio sp.
CCGATGACGCCCGCATCGAGCCTGCTGCACTTCATGGCCAAACAGAGCAAACCCTACACCGTGGTCGTCAAGCACACTGAAGACGAGCTCGCCCAGTGGGTCGAAGCCTGCGGTGCCCAGCGTCCAGAGTGGGATGACATCAAGAAGAAGCTTGCGGGTTCGCTGGACAGCTTTGAACGCATGCGTGAAGCGGCCCAGACCCGGTCCCGGTTCTACGTGCACGACGTCTGATCGCCCGGTGATCATGCGGGCGGGCACGGACAGGCGATCCTGTCCGCGCCCGCCCGTGACGACCGGCCGTCAACCCGCGGAACCCGAATGAAACGATTCCTTGCCACCATTGACCGGGATGGCGAACGTTGGCTGCTCCTGGTTTTCTACATCTACATCGTTGCGGTCATCTTCATCGAGGTCCTGCGCCGCTTCCTGCTCGATTTCTCGTCCATCTGGGGCGAGGAGACGGCGCGCTACGCCTTCATCTACCTGGTGTGGATCGGGGCGGCCGCGGCGGTCCGCGACAGGGCGCATATCCGCATCGATGTATTGCTCACCTTTCTGCCCCCGCGGGCGCGCACGGCGATCATCCTGATGGGCGACGTCTTGATGGGTGTGCTGGCGGCGGTGATCTTTTACCTCTCCATTGCCCCGTTCATGAGCTCGATCCAGTACGGATCGGTGACCGACGGCCTTCGGGTCCTGCGGGCGTGGGTGCTGTTCGCGGTACCGTTCGGATTCGGGTTGCTGCTGATCCGCGTCGTTCAGTCTGTCATCTGCGACATCTCGGACCTGCGCGCCGGGCGGCCGCCACGCCCCACGCGACAGCTCTTCGATTAGGGCGGTTCACATGTACATACCGGAGGCGTTTGGCAGTTCGGAGTTGGGGTGGGAGGTGCTCGGCCCGCTGTTGCTGATGCTGGTGATGTTCGCCCTCGCGGTACCCGTCTGGGTATCACTCGGCGTCACGGCGCTTCTCATCCTGGTGGTCACCGGGACCCTGCCCGTGGAACTGATCGGCGAGTCGGTGTTCCACGGGCTCGACGCGTTCGCATTGATCGCTATCCCGCTGTTCGTGCTGACCGGCGACGTGCTGGTGCGCACCGGCCTGTCGCTGAAGCTTCTGAGAATTGCCGAGGCGACCATGGGCAGCACCCGGTCGGGGCTCGGGACCTCCACCGTGCTGGGCTGCGGGTTCTTTGCCTGCGTTTCGGGGTCCGATGCCGCCGGCGCGGCGGCCGTGGGCCGTATCACCATCAAGGGGCTCATCGAGCGGGGCTACGCACCGGGCTATGCCTGCGCGCTGGTTGCCGCGGGAGCCTGTACCGGCATCCTCATCCCGCCTTCCATTGCCTACATCATCATCGGCATGGTGCTCGGCATCTCCACCTCGACGTTGTTCCTCGCCGCCATCGTGCCCGGGGTGCTGGTGATGACGTCCATCATGATCACCAACGCCATCATGAACCGGCTGAACGGCTATGAGCATGTCAGCCGCCGGTTCGATTTCCGCCACTGGCTATGGACGATCTGGGACGGGCGCTATGCGCTGCTCGTGCCGGCCATCATCTTCGGCGGGATCTATTCGGGGATCTTCACGCCCACCGAAGCCGCCGCTGTGGCGGTGGTGACCACCATTGCCATCGGTCTCTTTCAGGGCACGTTCAGGCTCAAGGACTTCCCGGGCACGCTGGAGGGCTCGGCCAAGGTCTGCGGCGTGATCGTGCCGATCATCGCGGTGGCACTGCCACTCGCGCAGGTGCTTGCCATCAACGACGTGCCCCAGAGTCTGATCGCCTCGGTGACGGCGCTGACCGAGAATCCGGTGCTGATCATCCTGATGATGCTCGGCGTGTTCATCCTCGCCGGGCTGGTCATGGAGAGTACGCCCAATATCGTTATCCTGGCCCCGATCATGCTGCCTCTGGCCCAGGAGATCGGCATGCACCCGATCCACTTCTGCATCTTCATGGTGACCTCCCTGGGTATCGGATTCATCACGCCGCCGCTGGGGCTGAACCTGTTTGTCATCTCGGGGATCACCGGACAGCCGGTGCTTTCCATCGCCGCCAGGGCATTTCCGTTCGTGCTGGCCATGCTTATCGTGGCGCTGGTGCTCGCGTTTGTACCCGGCTTGTCCCTGTTCCTGATCAACTGAGGCGCGGCGGGCCGGTTGCCGGAGCCCGCTGCCGAGATGGGCGTCCCGCCAGCGGCAACCTCCGCGCAGCGCGGGAAGAACCCGCAAGGCATCGTGGCGGCGGGTCATGGAGGTGGCCCCCATCCGATGGTCCGGGCGGACTACGCCTCCCGTACGAGCAGCGAGTTGATGAAGCGGCGGTTGAGCAGGATCCAGACCGCCGTGGCCGAGATGACCGGCATCATGAGGTATCCGAACTGATAGCCGAGCGCGACGGCTTCGAGCCCCCAGCCGGTGATGCCGATCTGCGCGGAGACCTCGGGTCCGGCGTCAAAGATGACGGTCTTGACGAAATCGAAGCTCACCCCCCAGAGCTGGAACGGCAACAGCGCAACGTAGCTGACCAGCAGTCTGGTCCACGAGAAATGCGTCTCGCCCGCCGCGATCATCAGGGCCGCGAGCAGCGGTAGATTGTAGCCGTACATGAGCGGATTGATGCTGAACGCGATGGTGCCGACGCGGCCATCCGGCGCCGTGACCTCGAGATGGGTCAGGAACTGGATCTCGCGCGGCCCCAGCTGGACGGCCTCCAAGACCCCGGGCAGGGCAGCACCCAGGACCAGATCCGCCAGTGGGACCAGCGGCCAGATCAGCAGGTTCGCCATGTAGTACCAGGCAAAGAAACAGATCGGCAGCCAGATGAGTGTTCTCAGGAGAAAACCGCGCAACGGATCAGAGGGCATGGGCGGCACGCTCCGGCATCATGCGAATCCACACCAGCCACACGATCAGCGCATCGAGCATGATCAGCGCCTGCCAGACGTACAGATGCGCCCACTCGAAGGCGGTCATGTTCCATTGGCCCAGATAGAACAGCGAGATGATGCGCACCAGATTCAGCCCCTGGATGGCCAGGAAGCCCGAGGCGATACCGATCAGCTTGTATTTCCAGGGCGCGGGAAAGGCGAGGATGGCCGCCACCAGGATGATGGTCGCCTCCACGCCGTTGCAGCCCGCCGCGATCTCCACGCCGAAGGAATTGGCCGTGCTCTGGATCACGACACCATACGTGACCACCTGGCTGTCGAAGAGCTTGATCAGCCACCCCGAAGCAAGCGCGAGGAACTCGGTAAAGGGAATGATTACCGCCCGCTGTACGGGGCGCAGGAGCTCCACGGTGAACAGTACGCCCTGCAGGACGAGGAATACGAGGAAGAAACGCAGCATTCGCTATGATCCGGAAGGCCTCGGGGGGGCGATCCCACGACAACGGTTTTTGCCGGTTCCGGGCATGGACATCTCGATCACCTCACGCGCCGGCACCCCGACTTCCCTGTACCGTAGACGGGTTTCGGGTCAGGGTAAAGATTCTGATACAAGGGTACAGGCATCGTTTCCACCATGTACATTCTCATTGGCCGCATCATCCGCGTGCGGTTTCGATCTTACCCATCCTGACCTTCGTGTTCCCGGTAGCCAATGGCCCCATCCGGACTAATCTGAAGGGGTGAGGCAATCGCTCGGGATCACATCGGGGTTTCGGGGTGCTCATGGGGAAAGGACGAGACTCCGGAACTCTGTTTCACCGCCGATAGGGCGCGTATGGATAGTCCCCCAAAGCCCTGGGATTCAGGGCCCCAGTCGGGTGGTGTCGGCGGGTTCCACTTGCCGGGAGATTCAATGCGCGTGCGTGCGGCACTGCACCCGCCCCAAGCCAGCCCGGGGGCCGCGCGGTGTTGGCGCGCGGCCCCCGGTTCTCTCACACCGGCTGGCGGCGGCGCAGCCCCCACAATGCCATCAGGACCAGCAAACCGGTCATCAGGAACAGCCCCCACTGGGAGAGGGTAGGTATACTCGTCACACCCGACCCTGGGCCCGACAGGGGCAGACCCGGGCCGCTCGGGTCCCTAATGACGCCTTCGGCCGGATCGGCATCGAACGGCCCGTTATCCTCGACGGTGAAAGTAATGGTATTGCCCGAGATGTCCGCAGGCATGACCACCCAGTCATCGTTGATATACTTCCAGTAAACCATACCCTCAACGCTACTAGAATAGGTTGTTTGGATGGTTACGGCACCCTCGCTGCAACCTGATACTGTGAAGTCAACCAGCCCAAAAGGCATGCTGTACCCTTGAGGCAACTCTGGCGGAGGACTTACAACTTCCGCCTGATTGACGACACACTCCGGACCCGTACTTGTCATTGTCACTGTACCGCTGTCGTCACCCACTCCCGGGCCGGCCGGGCTACCGTCTTGCCCTGAGGTGGAGCACATGGCGGTTTCACCACCTCCTGTGCCATCACAAGTCCAGCTATGTACACCATCGGCACTGAGAACAGCAGAAGCAGTGCCGATAGCACATAGACCGGCTGTCGGGGCCATCAGGCTATTGGTTTCCGTCGCAGGTCCACAACTTCCATGCGATGCAAAATTGATCTCCACATTACAAGCCTCAGTGATTTCACCGGTCGTGTAGGTGTTGCCGTCCCAGCTGCCTTGCGGGCAGGTGCCACCCACATCTTCCAGGGGCGTAAAATACTGGCTGGGCTGGGCAAAGAAGGTCGTTGTGTTCCCGCTTTCGACGGCACGGGTTGCCGGCGTTACCGAACCGCCGAGTGACGCAGTTGCCTGGACTTCAAAGCCTTCATCCATCGATCCCACGGTAAAGGTAAGGGCATTGGCATCGACCCGTCCGGCCTCACTGATGGCCACCGCCCGAACATGATAGGTCGTTCCGTTGGCCAGACCACTCAAAGTCACGCCGAAGGGTACATCCTGCGCCGGTCCGGTGATGGTGAACGGCTCGGCGGGGGTCAGGGTCGATCCACTGAAGTCAGAACTGGTTGACCACTCGAAATAGAGCGTGAGTTCCTGATCATTGGACTGCAGGCCGCTATCACTCAACAACCCATTGACCACAACATTGTTGGTCCCATCGAGCTGGAAAGCGGTGGTGCTGACTCCGGACAGGTCAGCCTGGGCAACGTCGGTTTCATAGCGAAAGCCGACCAAAATGCGAATGGTGTCCGTCCCACTTGTTGTCTTGCCGACGTTAATCGATGGCTCCCCCGTTCCGCTGATGGTGTATTGAGCATCTTGCTGTGGATACCACTCATCGATGATGGCGCTTCCAAGCAACAGATTTTCAAAATCGAGGGAACCGGAGTTGAAATGACAACCGCTGCCACCGTCGATCCGGCCCTGAGCGATCACGTAATAGTTGTCCGCCGACAGGGTGGCCGGATCCGGGTCACCTGAGGTGATGTTGGTCAGGAAGGGCCGAAACTCAGGCGTGTTGGCAACGCCGTCCGTGAAGCGAACTTCCCGTACGATGCTGCCAATGTTGAATTGCGGGACTGCCGCCGTGCCGCCACCGGTCAACGTGGCGTTGTATATCGCACCGCCAAACTCGTTACAATTTGGCCCAAACCCTCCCCACATGCCGGTGACAACCACGTCTCGCGCGGGCTTGAAGAGATAACCACGGTAAACATAGTTCCCGTTACCCGTCCCGGTCGCGTAGTTCTGAACCCGGAAATCGCCCTGCCCCTCCGGCGGTGGATCGGCCTGTGCCGGTGCAGTCATCATGCACAACCCGGCCAGCAGTAGCACCGCAAAGACGCCCCCTCGGCCAGCCCGCTTGGGGCCTGCCCCAAGTCCGGTTACAGGTATTCCCCCGCACTGCCCTCTGCATGCCTGAAACATCCGCGTTCTCCCTTATCCCGATTCATCAGCTCGATTTCCGATCCGCAAGCCCACCGGCCGCAATGCGGCCCGCCCCTCCGGATGGTCGCGCCCAAGATAGCAAGTACCCGGAGCGCATTCCTGAACAAGAAGATAACAATTCATTAACAAGTGGTAAATGGGGGCTTCGAGAGGTCACGCCCCGGGCGGGCGTCATTTGCCCGGCAGTGAAAGCTGCAGCCGGTACCCGACACCGTGCACGGTCACGATCCGATCCTCTTCTTGCTCGCCGGCCGCGAGTTTTCCTCGCAATCGGGAGATCAGTACGGTCAGGGATTCCGGACTCGCCCGCCCTAGACTCCGGTTCAGGGTGTCAAGAAGCGTGTTGCGGGACAGGACCGCACCGCTGGAGCACAGGAGGGCGCGAAACAGTTCCGCCTCGCCGGCGGTGAGTGAAGCCGTGGCGCCATTGTCGTGGGTGAGGGTGCGGGTCTCGGGTATGACGGTCCAGCCTCCCAGGCGGTGTGCGATTGGTGGTCGGCGGTGATTGCTGGTTTGGTCGTACAGAAGAAGGAAATTCCGGATACGAAGCTGTAGTTCGCGGATATCAAACGGTTTGGTAATGAAGTCGCTGGCCATACGCTCCAGAGCGGTCAATCGGCTGGCTTTGTCGTCCCGGGCCGAGATCACGAACACCGGCGTATGAACCGGCATGAAATTCAGTCGGTCCAACAGGTCCAGGCCATCCCCGTCGGGCAGAGAGAGATCCAGCAACACCAGGTCTACGGAATGGGATCGCATGCAGCGCCAAAAGGCATCGACGCTGCCCGCCTCGACGACTTGGTATCCCATGTCGGCAAGGCAAATCCGCATCTGAATGCGCAGCCCTGCGTCAGCTTCGACCAACAGCAGGCGGTGCGGTGGTTGTTGTCGCATACGTCTGCCCCGGGCTCAGTCCCTGGCCCGGTCCCGGAGCCAGCGGGCCAGCGCATCGGCGGGCATGGGGCGGGCGATGTGATAGCCCTGGGCGCTGTCGCAGCCGAGGATCTCCAGGAGCTGGAGCGCCTCCTCGTCCTCCACGCCCTCGGCCACCACCGTGTAGCCCAGGTTATGGGCCAGATCCACGGTGGAGCGCACGATCACCGCGTCGTTCTCGTCCTGACACATGTCGATCACGAACGACTTGTCGATCTTGAGCGTATGCAGCGGCAGCTGCTTCAGATAGGCCAGCGAGGAATAGCCCGTGCCGTAGTCGTCGATGGCGATCCTGATACCCCGGCCCGCCAGACGTTCGAGCATCGCCGAGCTGGTGGCGATGTCGCTCATCAGCAGATTCTCCGTGAGCTCGATCTCCAGACAGTCGGCGGGCGCGCCGATCTCCTCGAGCAGCGCCCCGATGCGCTCGGCGATATCGGAGTGGTGAAAGGACAGCGTATCGTCGACGTTGACCGCCACGCGCAGGGCAAGACCCTCGGCGCGCCAGGCCATGCACTGTGTCAGCGCCTCGCGCAGCACCCAGTCGGTCATGGGGTTGATCAGCCCCGTGCGCAGGGCCATGGGCAGGAACTCGTCCGGATACATGAGACCGCGACGCGGATGCTGCCAGCGCACCAGCGCCTCGACCCCGCTGACCCTGCCCGAGGCGAGATCCACCTTGGGCTGATAGTGCAGGCGCAGTTGGTCGTGATCGAGCGCGCCGCGCAGCTCGGCCATCAGCCTGAGCCGCTTCGTGGTGTGGGGGTTGGTCCCTGCGTCGTAGAAGCCGTAACCCAGCCCGGCTCGCTTGACCTCGTACATGGCCACATCGGCCCGGCTCATCAGACTGTCCACGCTTTCGCCATGCTCCGGGAACATGGCAATGCCGATGCTTACCCCCACATAGAGCTTCTGGTTGGCAACACAGAACGGCTCGCTGAAACAGTCGAGCAGCTTGCCCGCCACCTTCTCGGCGGTGTCCCGGGCATGCTCCATCTCCGGCAGCAGGACCGCGAACTCGTCGCCGCCCAGGCGGGCAAGCGTGTCGGAGCCGCGAAGCTTCTCCGAGAGGCGCGCGCCCACCCTGCGCAGGATCTCGTCGCCCACCGGGTGGCCCAGGGTGTCGTTGATCTCCTTGAACTGGTCCAGGTCCATGAGCATCAGCGCCACCCGCCGGGGCGCGCGCCCGCGCCCGGCCGCGGCAATGGCCCGCTCGAGCCGGTCGAGCAGCACCGTGCGGTTCGAAAGCCCCGTGAGACTGTCGGTGGTGGCCAGCACATGCAGGCGCTCCAGGTTGTGCTTGGTATCCGTGGCATCCTCCATGAGCCCGTCGATGCGCACCACGCGACCGCTCTCGTCGGTGAAGGGGTGAAACACGCGCCGGAACCAGCGCAACTCCCCGTCC
>SKOF01000376.1 GCA_007120155.1 Thioalkalivibrio sp.
CCTCCATCAGGCTGCGGCGGCCGAACTCCAGGAGCGGAACATACGAAAGGGTCAGGAGAAGGTGGGCAAGGCCCGCCAGCCAGGGGTCATCGCGCTGCAGCCGATGCCATTCCACGAACTCCAGCGTGCCATGAAGGATGCCGAAGGCGGCCAGCAGCCAGAGATGGCGGGCGAATCGCAGGCTGTCGTCATGGCGCGGAAGTACGTAAGCCAGTACGCCGAGCACGAAGAAGGACAGGCCGTAGATCTGGTAGACGAGGCCCGGGTTCCACTGGCCCCAGTCGCTCACTGCACACCCCGGGCGTGCGCGAACGGCGCCAGGCATCGAAAGGGAAGGGAGCGGATCAACGGCGCGGGCAACGCGGCGCACGGCTGTCTCGCAGCCGGGTATTCCATCATCCGGACATCTCCCTGAGGCAGATCCACCTGGTGGCCCGTGGTCGGGCCTTTATCGTTCTTCGCGTTCTTTTGGGTGATAACCATAGGGGATCGTGCCGGCGAATTCCAGTCGCAATCGGTTGCGTCAATCGCCGTCACCTGCGCCTTGATGCGCGTGTGCAAACTCCTGCGCGGCGGAATGCGCCGTCAGGCAGAACGCATGCTCGCGCCGTGCGTTGCTCCCTGGTCCATCTGCCGCGCGGAGGTCTGACATTTGTCAATGGCGGCCCGCCGGTGCAGGTCTATACTTTGGTTATAAGTTGCAATCCATCACTCTTCCGAATTCCGTCAGCCCGCCGTTCCCCTTCCGGGCGGGCAGGAGTCAATACGATGAACCAGGAACCTGTGCCGCTGGTGGAGCTGGCCTTTCGTAACATGGATGCATCCCCCGCGGTGGAGGATCGGGTGCATGCCCGGATCGCGAAGCTGGCGCAATTCCACGACCACCTTATGGCGTGCCGCGTGGTGATCGAGAGCCGCCACCGCCACCATCACAAGGGCAATCTCTACCATGTGCGTATCGACCTGACGATTCCCGGTGGCGAACTGGTGGTCAACCGCGAGCCCGGCGAGCATCAGGCGCACGAGGATGTCTACGTGGCCGTCCGGGACGCCTTCGATGCCATGACGCGCCAGCTTCAGGATGCCGTGCGCAAGCAGCGGGGCAAGGTCAAATACCATGAAACGCCGCCTCACGGGCATATCCGGGAAATAGCGCCGGGGGCCGACTACGGTGTGATCGAGACCTCCGATGGACGTGAGATCCGCTTCTCAAGCAAGAGTGTGGTGGACTACGACTTCGCAAAACTGGAGGTGGGTGACCAGGTCCGGTTCACCGAGGTGGACAGTGACGACGGGCCGGCGGCCAGCACGGTGCACGTGGAAGGCAAGCATCACATCGTCGGTTGACGGCGTGTAAGCAGTCCGTTGAATCCCATGGGAGGTTGCCGTCATGAGAGTCGGTGAATTCTGCAATCGTGAAGTGATCGTGATCGGTGGTGACGAGTCGGTGAAGGACGCGGCGGCACTCATGCGCCAGCATCATGTGGGCGACGTGGTACTCGTCGAGGAGCGGGAAGGCAGGCGCATCCCGGTCGGCATCGTCACCGACCGGGATCTGGTGGTGGAGGTCATGGTGCCGGGTCTGGACGCGGAGTCGCTGGCCGTCAGGGATATTCTCACCGCGCCCCTGTCCACCGCGCGCACCGATGACGGTCTGTTCGACGCCCTGGAACTGATGCGTTCAAAGGCGGTGCGGCGCCTTCCCGTGGTGGATGCCGACGGCGCCCTTGCGGGGATCATCACGGTGGACGACGTGATGGGGCTGCTCACGGAGATGATGGGCAGGTTGTCGGCGGTAGTCGAGCGGCAGCGCTCCCGGGAGGCACGCACCCGGCCCTGATCGGGGCCGTAGCCCGTTCTGCATGTCTCCGGGCTACATGCCCACCCGCTTGACGGCCTCGATGGACGCCGACATCACGTAGTCCTCCACGCCGCGTCCGGGCGCCCAGTCCCTGATGAACTCGCGGGATTCGTCTTTGGGCGTGATGCGGATCTCCGAGAACCCGGCGTCCCGGAGCATGGCCTGCAGGTCATCGAGCAACGGCGCGCCGGCGATGCAGCCCGCGTAGAGCGCCGGGTCGTTCTTCATCTCCTCGGGCAACGCCACGCCGGCCACCACGTCCGAGATCGCCAGGCGTCCGCCGGGTTTGAGGATCCGGAAGGCCTCCCGGAACACCTGCGGCTTGTCCGGGGACAGGTTGATGACGCAGTTG
This sequence comes from Thioalkalivibrio sp., assembly GCA_007120155.1. GTDB lineage: Bacteria > Pseudomonadota > Gammaproteobacteria > Ectothiorhodospirales > Ectothiorhodospiraceae > Thioalkalivibrio_A. The sequence continues at coordinate 2,214 of SKOF01000376.1, forward strand.
GAGATGATCACGTCGGCGGTGTTGTCCGCCACCGGCAGGTGTTCGATCTCGCCCAGGCGGAACTCCACGTTGCCGAAATGCCCTTTCTCCGCGTTGCCGCGGGCCTTGCTCACCATGGAGGGGGTCATGTCCACGCCGATCACGTGCCCCGACTCACCCACCTCGGGCGAGGCCAGGAAGCAGTCGAATCCGCCGCCGCTGCCCAGGTCCACCACCACCTCGCCCGGTCTGAGACTCGCAATGGCCCGCGGATTGCCGCAGCCGAGCCCCATGTCCGCCCCCTCGGGGACGGCGGCCACGTCATCGCAGGAATAGCCGAGCCGGGTCGAGATCAGGGTGTTGATGGCGGTGTCGTCGGAGACGCCGCAGCAGCCGGACGCCTCGCCGCAGCAGGTGCCGCCGTTGCTGGCCTCGGCGACCTTTGCATAGCTCTCGCGCACGTGCTGGCGGATATCATCGGCGTGTTTCCGGCTCATGAGGCCCTCGGTTCGATTCGCTGTTCGGGATGTCGGACTCCAGTATAAGGCCGGTGATCCATGGCGGTCATCCGCCGCCTGCGGTCCGCCGAGTGTGTCGTGGCTCGTCGGGCAGGAAAGATTGGCCACAGAGGGTACTGAGGGCACAGAGGAAGAACTCCGGAAAATCCGGTGTGGTTTGATGTTCAAGGCAGGGCCGGGGCCCATCGCGATTGCATCTCCCGCTTTGTTCAGGAGAGGTGCCCCGGGGCCCGCGGGCCGGTCCACCCCTTCACAGGGTCATGCGCGGCCAGTGCCCCGGCAGGCGTGCGGGGGCATGGGTGACGATCACCGCGCGCCGGGCTTCGAGCCAGGGGACGAGGCCTTCCAGCACCCGGGTCTCGGTGTCGGCGTCCAGACCCGAGAAGGGTTCGTCCAGCAGGGCGACGGGGCTGTCGCGCAGCATCAGCCACGCCAGGGCCACCCGCCGGGCCTGCCCGCCGGACAGGCGGTGTCCCTGCTCCCCCACCCGGTCGTCCAGTCCCCGGCCCTGATCCCGCAGCGCGTCCGCCAGGCCCACCTGCCGGAGCGCTGCCCAGAGGGTCCGGTCGTCCAGATCCGCCCGGCCCAGCCGCAGGTTGAAGGCGAGGGTGTCATCCAGCAGCACGGTCTCCTGGGGCAGGTAGCCGATGTACTGGTATCGGACATGTTCCGGCCACGACGCCAGGGAGCGGTCACCCAGCCGGATGTCTCCGGACAGGGGCGGCAACTCCCCGGCCAGGGTGTCCAGCAGACAGCTCTTGCCCCGGCCGCTGGCGCCGTCGATCACCAGCGGCCGCCCCGGCTCGAGTGTGAACTCCAGGTCCTCCAGGATGGGGCGGCGGGGGTCGAAGCCCACGGCCAGACGGTGTACCCGCACCTGGTGCTCCGGGGGCCCGTGATCGGCCGGTGACGGGGGCCTGGCGTCTTCCGGGCGTGGGGTGGGAGCCGGCTCCCCCGGCGCCAGTGCCTGCAGTCGCCGGACGGCCTCCAGGCTCTCCCCCACCTGCCACCAGGCCCCGGGCAGGCCGGCCAGGGCTTCGTTCAGGCCCAGGGTCAGTAGGCTGAGCAACACCGCCACGGGCGCGCTGATGACGCCCTGCAGGTACCAGTGCAGGCACAGGCCCAGCATGGCCAGGGCAGCCAGGGTGACCAGCAGTTGCACCCCCTGTTCCGCCAGGATCACGACCCGCTCACGGCTCAGCCGGCGCCTGGCCTGGGCCTGTGCCTGCCGGTGCAGTGCGTCCTGATGATCTGACAGGTGTCCGTAGGCAAGGAGGTCGGCCAGTCCGCCGAAGTAATCCAGCAGGGCGATGCGCTCCCGGGTATGGGCGCGCACCAGTTCGCGGCCGGGTTTCCGCCCCTGCCGGGCAGCCGCCATGGCCGCCGCCAGGGTCATCGCCGCCGTGCCCAGGATCAGGAGCGCGGCGCCCGCCGGGGCCAGCGCGATGGCCAGCGCGGCGGCCACGAGTACCGCAAGCACGGCCGCCACCATGGGGCCGGTGACCCGCAGGGGGATGGCATCCAGGGTGTCGATGTCGCCGGTCAGCCGCTGCTGAAGATCCCCGCTGCGCAGCGCCCGCTGATGTTCCGCCGGCAGCCGGGCGATGGCCGCGAAGGCGTGCCCCCGCAGCCGCGCCAGGATCCGCAGTACGGCCTCGTGTCCCACCACCCGCTCGCCGTAGCGCGCCACGGTGCGCACGATGGCCGCCGCGCGGATGCCCGCCGACGGGGTGAAGATGTCCAGGGCCAGCAGCAGGCCGGCGCCCGCCAGCGCCGTGGCGGTGATGAACCACCCGGACAGGGCCAGCAGGCCGATGCCCGCGCCCCAGGTGAGCGCCAGCAACAGGTACGCCGCCGCGTTCCACAGCCGGGCGCCGCGGTACAATGTTCGCAGGTAGCGCCACTCAGTCACGGCCGTTCTCCCGCACCGAACCTGCCGGCAGGTGCAGGATGCGTGGAAAGCGCGCCAGCACGTTCGGCTGGTGGGTGGCCATCAGTACCGTGATCTTCCGGCTGCTCGCGTGATGGAACAGGGTGTCGAGCAGGGCCTCCTCGGTCAGCGGATCGAGGGCATTGGTGGGTTCATCCAGCAGCCACAGCCGGCTTCCGGAAAGCAGCGCCCGCGCCAGGGCGACCCGCTGCGCCTGGCCTCCCGAGAGCCCGCGGTTGCCCTCGCCGATCCGTGTCTCCAGGCCATCGGGCAGTGCCGGGTCGTCCACCGGGAGTCCGGCGGCCTCCAGGGCGGCCTCCAGTTGCCGGTCCGATGCAGACGTCTGCCTGGCCAGGCGCAGGTTGTCACGCACGCTGCCGTGAAACAGGTGGGTCCGCTGGCCGATCCAGGCGAAGGCCCGGGCCTCGGGGCGCGCGCTGATCCGGCCCTGCTCGATGCCCATGAATCCGGCGCATACCGCCAGCAGGGTGGACTTGCCGCTGCCGCTGGGTCCCGCCAGGGCAAGCATGTCCCCGGGGTGGATGTCCAGGCTCAGGTCCCGGATCGTGGCCGGTGCATCGGGTTCATGGCGCACCGTGACGTGCTCAAGCCTGAGCAGGGGACCTTGGTGGTGTCTGTCCCACGCCGGGGCCCGCGCCGAGGCGGCCCCTTGGTCGACCAGCGGCGCCAGGGCCTGTGCGGCTGCCAGGGCACCGGCCCGGTCGTGGTAGGTCTGGGCAAACCGGCGCAGGGGGCTGAAGTACTCGGGTGCCAGCAGCAGGACGAACAGGCCGGTAAACAGGGTCAGGCCGGGCGCGGGCCCGAACTCGACGAAACCCAGCAGGCCGAAGCCGACGTAGATGGCCACCAGGCCGATGGCCACGGCGCTGAAGAACTCCATCACGGCCGAGGACAGAAAGGCCACCCGCAGCACCCGCAGGGTCAGGCGCCGGTAGCGGTCGGCCGCCTCGGCGACATCCATCTGCGCGGAGGCCAGGGCGCGGCTGCGACGCAGCAGATCCAGCCCCCGGATACGATCCAGAAAATGGCCCGCCAGACGGTTCTGTTCCTCCTGCTGGCGCATATGGACCTGCTCGGTGCCCATGCCGATCAGGGCCGTGAACGCCGGGATCAGCGGCGTGGACAGCAGCAGCAACGCGCCCGCCAGCCAGTCCAGCCGGAAGATCGTGGCCAGGATCACCGCGGGGACCAGGACGGTGAGCAGGCGCGCCGGCACGTAGCGGGCGTAGTAACCGCCCAGTGCCTCCACCTGATCCTGATAGCGGCCGGCCCACTGCCCGGCGTGCCCCCGGTGAGCCATGCGTACCGGCCCCGTGTGGCCCGCGGAGGCGATCAGCCGAGCGCGCAGATCTCCCTGGACGGCCAGGGCCAGGCGCTGACCGCACCCGTCTCTCACGGCCTGGAGTCCGTGGCGCAGAACCGCCGCTGCCATCGCCAGTATCAGTGGCGGCAGGAGGGCGGTGTCCCCGGGTGCGAACAGGGTGCCGTGGATCAGGTGTGCCACCAGACCGGCCACGGCCACGGTGGCCAGGCCCGCGCCAAGGCCGGCGATCCAGGCCCCGTGCAGCCAGCGGCGGTGCGGGTACATCCAGCCGGCAAGTGCATGCCCGGCTTCTGGAGAAACGGCGTCAGGCACCGCGCTAGTGATATCCCGTGTCGGCGCGCACCTTGCCGCGAAAGACGTAGTAGGTCCAGGCGGTGTACATGAGCACGAAGGGCACCACGAACAGTACGCCGAGGAGCAGGAAGAGCTGGCTCTCCGGCGCCGATGCCGCGTCCCGGAAGGTGTAATCGGGCGGTACCACGTAGGGCCACTTGCTGAACAGCAATCCGCCGTAGAACAGGGCGAACAGGACGATGGTGGCCAGGAAGGGGGTGGCCTCGTAGCCGCCCCTCAGGGTGTGCCACAGACCCGCCGCCACCAGCAGGGTGAACACGGGCAGTATCCACAGCCAGGTCACGTGCTCGAACCAGCGGCTTTGCACGTAGTCGTCCGTGAGCGGCGTCCAGATACTGACGATGACGAAGACCACCATCACCGCGGCGAACACGCGAAAGGCCCAATCCCGGGCCCATTGCTGGGTCTCGCCTTCCGTCTTGAGCAGCAGCCAGGTGGCGCCGAGCAGCGCATAGCCGGCCACCAGGCCGAGGCCGGTCATGACGGTGAACGGGGTCAGCCAGTCCAGGGCGCCGCCCACATAACGCATGTTCTCGGTCTCGAAGCCCTGGATGAACGTGCCCACCACGGCGCCCTGGGCGAATGTCGCAACCAGGGAGCCGCCGAAGAACGCCCAGTTCCAGAGACGGCGCCTGCCGGGTGCGGCCTTGAACCGGAACTCGAAGGCCACGCCGCGGAAGATCAGCCCCGCGAGCATCAGGAACACGCCGATGTACAGGGCCGGCAGGAACACGGCATACACCAGGGGAAACGCGCCGATGAGTCCGGCCCCGCCCAGGATGAGCCAGGTTTCGTTGCCGTCCCACACGGGTGCCACCGTGTTCATCATGATGTCCCGGTCGGTTTCGGATCGGGCAAAGGGGAACAGGATCCCCACGCCCAGGTCGAAGCCGTCGGCCAGCACGTACATGAGGATGCCGAAGGCGATGATGCCTACCCAGATATAGGTGAGATCGTACATGTCAGCACTCCTCAGTTGGCCGGCAGGTCGGTGGAAGCGCCCAGTGGCGTATCGGCCGCCGACAGTGGGCGCTTGGGCCGGCCCATGGCCTCCTCCGCATACTCCTCGGGGATGGGCATGCCCTGGCGCACGATCCTGTTGAGGTAGTACACGCCCGCGGTGAACACCACGGCATAGACCGCGATGTATCCCACCAGCGTGAACAGCGCCATGCCGCCCGTGAGGCTCGGTGTTACCCCTTCCTGCACCGTCATCATCCCGTAGACCAGGTAGGGCTGACGCCCCACCTCGGTCACGAACCAGCCGGCCAGTACGGCCACGAAGGGCAGGGGGATCATCCAGATGAGGGTGCGCAGGTACCGGACCCGTTCCTCCAGGCGCCGGCGAAACAGCAGCCATGCACCCCACAGGGCGACCACGATCATGATCATGCCGATGCCCACCATGATGCGGAACGCCCAGAACACGATGGCCACCGGGGGGCGCTCCTCGGGCGCCCACTCCTTCAGGCCGCGGATCTCGCCGTCCCATTCATGGGTGAGGATCAGGCTCGCCAGCTTCGGAATGCCCACCTCGAAGCGGTTGGCCTCATCGGCCTGGCTGGGGATGGCGAACAGCAGCAGCGGAACCCCTTCCCGGGTTTCCCAGGTTCCCTCCATGGCCGCCACCTTGGCGGGCTGGTGTTCGAAGGTGTCCAGCCCGTGCAGATCCCCCACCACCAGCTGCAGCGGCGCCACCACCACTAGCATCACCAGGGTCATCCTGAGGGCCCGGCGGCTGGCCTCCACCGCATGGCCGCGCAGCAGGTAGTAGGCGGAGATGCCTGCCACCACGAAACCGCCGGTCAGCAGCGAAGCCAGCGCCATGTGCACGAAGCGATAGCC
>SKOF01000214.1 GCA_007120155.1 Thioalkalivibrio sp.
CCAGGCTCTCAAGGGAGGAAACCTTGTCCAGGCTCTCAAGGGAGGAAACCTTGTCCCGGCTGGCTAGGGTTTCCCGGGATTGTACGGAATCAGAAACACGGTCAGACTCTGACCGGAATACATCCGTCATGGCCGTGGAAGTCCGGACGGAATCTGAAACCAGCTTGTCCTGACCCAGAGTGTATGTCAACGGGGTGGCCTGGTCTAGGGGCTTGCCGGCCTGTAGTGCTTCCTTCTGCTTTTCAGTGAGAACATACTCCCCACCCATCAGGACAGCTAGGGTTTCCCCGGTCCCGGGCACCTCCCCTCCGGTATGGAACTCCGGTACAATACGGGAGAACAATGCTGCGGCTGCCGCACCGGCTCCAGCTGCGGCTATAATGCTCAAAGGAAATGGAGTGTTTTGTAGAGCAGAACTCACTGCTGCCGCAATACCTTTGGCAATCTCTGCTCCAATAATCTGCCGGGCAGTATTGGCTGTAATCCTTGCCAGTTCCCGCAGGCTAGCATCCCCCGCACTGAGAATGTTATGGAAGGCCTGCGTGACAGTGTGGTCTAGGTCTATGGTGGTGCCCATTAGGGTTTCCATAAACGTGTCCCAGCCCTCTGTCATGCGCTTGGAGGCTATGTCAACGGAATCGCTCAAGGCCCCGGCTGAACTGCCGATGTCCACGAAGGAATCCTTGGCATTCATCCGGGTCCGTTCCAGGGCCGCATTGAATCCGTCAAACATGCCCGGGTCCGGGGGGGTAATCAACTGCCCTTCTTCGTCCCGGGCTGCCGCTGCTCCAGCTTGCGGCGTCGTTTCCTGTTCCCCCACACCGGAGGCCATCAGCTGGGCCAATCGTTGGCGTAAAGCAATTTGCCGTTCCAATTCCTGACTCTTGCGAATCTCCAAAATAATCTGGTCCCAGGACTCTGATGTAATCTCCTCAGACACGTCCATCATCTTCTGGAAATTGGCCGTGTGTTTTGCTAGCTGGGCAGAAAGGGTTTCATTGGCTTCCTCCTCCTCCTCCCGCATGTTGCGCCGGATGGTCCGTTGCTCTTCCAGGGCTGATATCTGCTCATTGAGAATCTTCAGGCGCTTCTCTTCCTCTTCAGTGAGTTCCTGCTTGTCCACCAGGGCATCCCTTTCCAGCCGGAGTCTGTCCAGCTGAGTCCCCAAACCTTCCTGCTGGACCCGGTTCAGCCGTATGACTTCAGAGCGCTGAAGGGCCAACTGGGTGAGTATGCCTTCATGTTCCTTGATTTGCTCCCGGAGCCTGTTGCGCATCCATGGAAGCATCCGGCCAATCTCATTGTAATAGGCCCGGGCTGTTTCCAGCTTCTTGACCTGCTCCGTGATAGCCTGATTGACCTGGAGGAGTTCATCCTGAGTACCTGTGGCCTGCATGTCCAGGGTTTCCCGGATAAGTTCGTTGGCCCTCTGAGCCTGCCGGACCACCCGCACCAATGCGGCCACTACAAGCGCTATGGCTGCGGCTGCGGCAACATACGGGTTGGCCATCATTGCGGCGTTCAGCCGGAGCATAGCTGCCCGGGTGGCTAGAATCTGACCCGTCATCATAGGCAGGACCACCCGGGTGAAAGTACCCATAGCCATAAGCACCGGACCGGTGGCAGCTAGCAAGGCCCCGAAGGTCACAATCAGGGTCCGGGTCCCGTCATTCAGATTGCCAAACCATTCCGTGAAGGATTCCAAAGCACTGGCAGCCCGGTCTAGCATAGGTATGACCACCACTTCCAAAGCCCTTCCCACTTCCACTAGGGCAGACTGGCCTGCCCCCAAGGCCCTGTTCCAACGGAACTCCACGGTGTCCGCGGCTGCCGCAAACGCATGGTCCAAAGCCCCGGTATTGTCCCGCATGCGTTCAAATATCTGAACATTTTCCTCTGCGTTGGCCCCCATGATATCCAACACCCCAGCCAAGGCCCGGACGTTGGGGAATACTTCAGCCAAAGCCTCACTGTTCCCATCCGTGATTTCACGCAGGTGCGCAAGGGTGCCCACCAACCCCTCTTCCCCGGCCAACATGTCCCGGAGTTCCTTGGAGGAAGTGCCCATTTCACCCAGAGCCTCTTCTGCCTGGTCCGTGGGCTTGAGTATGGATACCATGATGGACCGAAGCTGGGTGGCTGCGGTGGCCGCATCCGTTCCCGTCCGGGTCATAGCTGCGGTGGCCGCACCCACCTGGTCAAATGACACCCCCATCTCTGAAGCTATGGGAAGGACTTTGCCCATGCTGGCAGCTAGGGCCGGGGCTTCTGCCTTACCTTCCCGGACCGCAGCAACCAGGGTATCCGTGGCCATTGCGGCATCAAGGTTTTCGATTCCGTATGCGTTGATGGCTGAGGTTACAAGGTCTGCCACCACCTTGGTTTCCCCTAGACCGGCTGCGGAAGCCTTGGCCGACATCTCTAGTACATCTAGGGCCTCTGCTCCCCGGAAGCCGGCGGAGGTTACGAAGAACAGGGCATCAGCTAGTTCCCGGGGGGTCTTGCCCATTTCCGGGGCCATCTTGATTAGGTCCTTACTCCAATCATCGACCTGGTCCTGGGCCACCCCAACCAGGCCTACGATTTTCTGCATCTCTGCTTCAAAGTCCTTCCCCATCTTGAAGGCTGCCGCGCCAATTCCGACTAGGGGCAAGCTGACGTATTTTGTCATCTGCTTGCCCACAGCTTCCATCCTCCGGCCTGTGCGTTCAAAGGCCGCATTCATCTTATTGGTAGCATCATCCGTGGACTTCTCAACCCTCCGGATGTCCTGCTCCATCTTCTTGGCCGCCTTCTCCCAATCCTGGATGTCAGCCATGAAGTGAGCAATCAGGGTGCCGAGGTCTTTGGTTGGTCCTTGCATAATGGGCCTTTCAACAAGTGGGTTTGTCTTTTTTCCGGGGGCCGTACATGATTCCGATAGCTTTTATCATGTTTTTCATCTCCTCCACAGTCTGCCGTTTCTGGGTTGGGGTATCCCACCCAAAAGCAAACAGGTGCTTGGGATTGCGAATCATGTCTTTTTTCTTGCGACCAAAGGCCGAATTGTAGAATATGACCGCCACCAGCCGCAACGTTTCGCACACATCGCGGGTAGGATTGTTGTGCGTCCCCTCATAGTCCTTCAACGCATAATGAAACTCGGCCGGGGTCAGCTGGTAGAATTGCTCCGGAGCCAACCCCAGCCGGTTCATTGCGAGGCCGCACAACTTGTTCAGGTCTTCGTCCTGGTCACCTTTGGCTTTTTTTCTTGCTCTGCCTCCTCCAGTTGCTCCTGTGGGAAGAAGGCTGGTGAGGAGAACAATTTCATGAAGTCATAGAAACATAGGTCAAGGACCATCGGCATGTCTTCCTCCTTGAAGGGGATATCACTGTTGCCGTTGATGGCAAAGGCTCCCATTTTGAGAGAATGATACAGGATGGTCTCATATATTTCCAGGTCTTCCTCTTCCCGGGCCTTCTGCAAAGCCTGGCTGAATCCCAAACCAGTCTTTGCTTTGATGGCCCGCATCACCATGTACCCGATTCTCACCGGATACTCTTTGTTATTGATTTTGATGTACTCAACCATAAGGGGGTTCAATTAAGGGTGGGCTGATTAGGTTTCGTCATCAAGCTGGACAGGGCCACTGATTTCAATGGTCACGTCACAGGTGATTCTGTCATCCTCCGGCACAGACAACGGGAGTTCCGTCACCAGGCCATAGAACGTCATTTGGGTTGCATCTGCGTCCGGCAGTGTCACCCGGTACTGTACCCGGTCTTCGGACTCGAAGTCATCCTTGATTACAGCATAGTTATCCTTGCGGAAGTTCATGCTGAACGTCAGCTGACCGGCATCACGCAGTCCGGCAATCTTTTCCCGGTAGCCATCAGGGCTATCATAGTTGGTCACCTCAATGGTTTCCCGGGTCATGCCTGGACCGGAAATGTTGTACACTTCAGCAATCTTATCCCAAGACGCTCCGTTGTAGCGCTCGAATACGGTTGCCATTCCTGATACTGCTTGACTTTGTGCCATGTTACTTCTCCGTGTTTGGTTGTTGTTGTTAGGTTACTACATACACAGGTCTTCTCTGTATTTCCAAATTGAAAGTTATCCAGGCCCGTCCGTTCTGGTCATAACCGGTGAGGCCCGGGGTGTCTATTGCTTTGATGAGGGTGTACAGAGTCTGTCCCACTACTGTACCGCTCAATTTGTGAAGTGACTTCACTATCTCCTGGGCCAGCTTCATCCCAGCTTCATACCGCACTGCCCGGACCCGGACATTCACGGCTCTGTACTCATATCGCTCCTCCGGATTGTAGCCGGGTCCGAAGCCTCCCCCGGGTCCGTCAAAGACCGTCACAGAGTCCGGAGGGTTGGCTGGCTCAAGGCCCACAAATAGGTTCCGACCAAAGGTCAGCCCAAGGCCCTTGCCAACCATAATGTCTTTGATATCAAGTGAGGGGGCGTTCATTGTATTTTGCTTTTTTCAGCTATGATTTCAAGCAGCTTGCCACTGCGATAATTCCTATCCAAAGCCGCATAAAAGAACCGGGCACCGGAGTTCGGCCGGTTCCAATTGATATTCTCACCAACCATCTCATGTACAAACACCGCATAGTTGGCTGTGAACCCAAAAGTGTGCATAGCAAACCGGCCCGGGGATTTGTATGTATTGGTTTCCCAGGACCCCCGCAGGTTGCTAGTCTTGACTGGTATCACCGGGGGCACCTTTTCCATCTCTTCAATTATGTGCCGGGAGGCTGATATCAAACCAGCCGCAGAAACCCTGTCCAAGTTCTTTATCTCCTTGTTGAGGTTCTGCATCAGCTTGTCCATGCCTTCTAGTCTAATCGCCATTTCACGTTTCCGGTTCGTGTCCTTTTTCTGTTACATAAATCTGATTGAACGTCCCATCCTGCGGGAAGCTCAACTTGAGGGTCTCATTACGAAAATAAGCCCGGAATTTGCCAACCACTGAAACATCCTCCGGGTCAAACCTGACCATCACTTTGATAGCCTTACCGTCATCAATAATCTGCTCCACGGTTGCTGGAAACTCCTCCCAATCACCGGCTTCAAATTCAACATACAATTTGATGACATCCCCGTCATGGTAGATTCTCTGCTCATCCTCCGGATAGCCCTCAGCATACTCCCCTCCTAGTTCCGCAAACAGCTTGGGCAGAGCATCCCACTGGCCAATGTAAAAGTTCCTGTTGCTCATATCACTTTGGTTTTGAATTTTTTGATATCAGAAGTAGTCACAACCCGGTCCACTTCAGATAGGGTCCTGACTCCCAGAATCCGAGAATCAGAAGTAGTCACAACCCGGTCCACTTCAGATAGGGTCCTGACTCCCAGAATCCGAGAAAAGGTGTTGATGACCCGGACCGGCTTTTTGTCTGGGTCTAGCAAGGCCTGCTTTCCAACCAGGTCGAATAGCCCGGCCCCCATGGGGAACATACCCTCATAATCCAGGGAGGCCGGGTGACCGGTGACCTCAAACCTACCAGCATCCAACAGGTCTAGGAACCCTTGCCGGAACTCTGCCGGCATGCCGGATAAAGCAAAGCCCCCGGAGGAAACCGGAAGCACCTGACTGTGCGTCAGACGGACCCCCTTGCCATCCATGACAAACCGTCCGGCCAGCAACGTGATGACATCCGGCTCCTCCAATATCAATTCCGCATTCTTGCCCGTAACAGCATAAGCGCCCCTGGAGCCATGTAAGACCCTTCCAGCTAACAGATTGGCGTTCCTGCCGACAATTCCGAATGTCCCGGACAAAAGCTCAAATGTTTCCGGGACCACAAATACAAAGTCCATCTGCCGGCCATCCACTGAGACACTAGCCTTGGACAGGCCGAACACAATCTGGTATAGCATCTCCAACTGCTTGCCGGTGACGGCAAAAGAACCTTTTTCAGCCGGGAAGCTGACTGCCTCTAGGAATGCCGCATCCTTACCTGACAGGCTGAAGGTCCCCTTGCGGGCACCCTGTACTATGGCCCTCAGGAAAGCTACATCACAGCCTGTCAATACATACTGTCCCCGGGCTTGGTTGAACCGCAGTGCCCGGAGGAAGTTCACGGACTTCCCGGACAGAGCAAAGGACCCCTTGCTCAATCCAAAAGCAACCTCACCTACAAAGGCCAGATTTTTACCTGACAGGGTGAACTCCCCTTTGTGGGCCTGCTGGACCAGTTCCCGGAGGAAGGCCAGCTGCCGGCCAGTCAGGGCAAAGGACCCCTTGCCCAAGTCAAATTCCAAGGCCTGTGAAAAAATCAAATCCTTTCCGGATAGGGTGAAGGACCCCTTGAGGAACTGGGCGACAATATCCCGGAGGAAGGCTACCTCACCCCCAGTCAGGACAAAGGACCCCTTGTCCAGTCGGAAGGCTAGGGACTTCAGAAAAGAAGCCTGTCGGCCCGTCAATTCAAATGCCCCCTTCCCGGCACTTTGTAGCAAGGCCCGAATGAAGGCCAAATCATGACCCGTCAACTGGTAGGTCCCCCGGTCCTGCTGGAACAGTAAGGAACGCACCGCATTCATCTCCCTGCCAGTCAGGGCAACGGCTCCTGCTTGAGCAGATAGAACATAACCAAACAACAGCTGAAGGTCCTTGCCGGACACCGCATACTCCCCTTTGGAAAGGGTCTGGAGGTACTGCCGGAGCAGGTTCATTTCCTTACCACTGATGACATACTCCCCTTTGTCTTGGGGCAACACCAGGGACCGGAGGAAACTGATGGCCCGTCCGGTCACCGTGAAGTCCCCCTGGGTGAGGGGCAGGCGATAGGACTTCTCACACCTCATTTCCTTCCCGGAAACGGCAAAGGACCCCTTGCTCAATTCCAGCCGGTATTGCCGCAACAGGTCCGCATCCTTGCCATCCAAAGCAAACGCGCCTTTGGTCAGTTCAAATGTCTCCTCCTCCGCATCCTCCAGGGGGGTGTCTATGTTTTGGTCTGGCGTAAATGAACACGTTCTGTTACCTCCTCCTGCTGGACGGGTGGCATAATACTCCACAATCAACTTGTCGGTTGAAGCGGGGCTTGTCGCGGCAGGGATGGCAATGGTTTCCGTATATACCGCACCTGCCGTTGGGTTGGCTGTGACGTCCGTATATGTGGCCAGGGTTTCCTGTACCTCGTTGTCCGCATTTGCCCGGTGAATGCGTATCTCCTCCAGTTCCACGTTTACGTGCCACTCCGTCACACTCAGCCGGGTAACAATGTTGCCTGCTTTCCAGTCCACCTCCCCCGGTATTATCTCAAAACCGAACGTATGCTGGGTGTTACCACCCCAGGTCATACTGACCAAGGTGGTCCCAGCTGTACCATTCAGGATGGCACGGCGCCCGGCCTGCGTGAATGCGAAGCCGGACGCTGTATCAGTTTGTCGATAAATGAGGGCCATAAGGCTTATGAGATTTCAAGCAGGGTTTGTGCTTCGGTGAAGTCCAGGGTGATGCTCTCACCGTCCTGTAATGTGACGGGAGTTCCCCTGTCATAGAAGCCTATCAGCAACCCGGACGCATGGGTGGAATTGTAGATGACCGCATACCGAAACTCAGCCACACTTCCTCCGGATGCCGTTAATGTCAAATCCTCCAAAATCAAACTGTACGTTCCTTCCGTTTGACCGGAAGAGGTTCTGGCCAGGTTCCGGGCAGATAGGTTGTCATAACTGATTTCTGTCAGGTCAGACAGTTCTGAGTTGCCGGCCGCCGGGGCCACGTTGGTGAGGGCCACGGTCAGCTGGTCAGAGCCCAGGTTGTGCCCCCCGTGGGCCAGGGCTTCTACAAAGCTATTGAATTTATTAAAAGCTGCCATTGTTTTTTGGATTTGGGTGTGATTGTATTGTGTGTTAGACCCAGTATTGCCTTACAAATTCATTCTTGGAACGGAACAGCGGATTCAGCTGTACCTTTTTGATTTCATAGGACCCCGGCACCTGCTCCGGGGATAGGGTATGGGACTCATCCGTGAAATCAGCAAATGACCCCAAAAATATCCACCCTTCAGACTTCATTACATCCGGGGACAGAATGACCGCATTGCTCACCACCTGTACCCCGTCCGTGCCGGAGAATACCTCAGCAACGTCATCCCACCGGACACGGACCTCAACCGGGTCCGCATACGTGCGTCGCCCAAATCCGTCCGTGCCGGTTGGC
>SKOF01000143.1 GCA_007120155.1 Thioalkalivibrio sp.
AGTACAGGTCCAGGCCGCGGCGAAAGACATCCCGGCCCAGCAGCGTCTGAATCATGCGCACCACTTCGGCGTCCTTCTCGTACACCGTCATGGTGTAGAAGTTGTTGATCTCCATGTAGGACTGGGGCCGCACCGGGTGGGCCATGGGCCCCATATCCTCCGGGAACTGCAGGCTGCGCAAGCGCTGCACGTCGTCGATGCGCTTGACCGTGCGAAGGCTCTGATCGGCGGTGAACTCCTGGTCCCGGAATACCGTCAGGCCCTCCTTGAGCGACAGCTGGAACCAGTCCCGGCAGGTGACCCGATTGCCCGACCAGTTGTGGAAGTACTCGTGGGCAATGACGCTCTCGATGGCCACAAAATCATCGTCGGTAGCGGTGTCCGGGCGGGCCAGCACGTACTTGGAATTGAAGATATTGAGGCCCTTGTTCTCCATGGCCCCCATGTTGAAGTCGTCCACCGCCACGATCATGTAGGTATCCAGATCGTACTCGCGGCCGAACATGTCCTCGTCCCAGCGCATGGCCTTGGTCAGCGAGCGCATCGCGTGATCGCACTTGTCCAGGTTGTGGTGCTGCACATAGATGCGAAGCGCCACCTCGCGGCCGGAGCGCGTCACGAAATGACCCTCCTGACAGGCCAGGTCGCCGGCCACCAGGGCGAACAGATAGCTCGGTTTCGGGAAGGGATCGTGCCATACGGCATAGTGACGCCCTTGCGGCAGGTCGCCGCTGTCCACGAGATTGCCGTTTGACAACAGCACCGGGCAGGCGGCCTTGTCCGCCTCCATGCGCACGCGGTACTCGGCCATCACATCCGGGCGGTCCGGGAACCAGGTGATGCGGCGAAAACCTTCCGCCTCGCACTGGGTGCAGAAATTGCCGCCCGAGACATACAAACCTTCCAGTGCCGTGTTCCGGTCGGGATGGATCTCGGTCTCCACCGTCAACTCGCAACGAGCGGGCAGATCCTGCACCCAGAGCTGCTCGCCCTCCTGGCGCCAGGCCCCCGCCGGCAACGGCCTGCCGTCCACGCTCAGCGCCACCAGCGTCAGATCCTGGCCATGCAGCATCAGGGACTGATCTCCGGCACCCGTGCGCGCCAGCGACATGCGCGAACGCACGCGGGTGCAGGCCGGATCGAGCTGAAAATCCAGTTCCACCCGGGACACCCGCCAGGCGGGGGGGACGTAATCCTTGAGGAAAACCGTACGTGGCGTGGTGTCTTTCATGCGGCTGATCCGGGGAACTGCGTGCAATCGATCTTCGGGCGAGGCATGCTTTCGACTATAGCTCCACCGGGCCGGTGGTTGCCATAACCCATAAGATGGATAAGGTGCTATCTCCGGGTCACGCCCCGGACTTTCAATACAGGAGACATCCGGCCGGCATCCCGGTTCCCGCATTGAAAACGCGCGCCGAATCACCATACTCAGATGAGGCACCTCAACGACGGGAGCCAGTCATGTTCGTCAAAGACAGCAACAACGGCCACCTGGTGGAAGTCATGGACAGTGCCGCGCTCATGGATCCTGCCCGGCTGCAATTCGAGGGTCGCTACAACTGGGGCGAGGATCTGCCCGAGCCCGAACAGTTCCGCAAGTCCGACGTGGTCTTCCCCTCCGGAGAACCCCTCCCCCGCTGCTGGCTGGATGTGCACTACCGGGACAATGAGCTGCGCCGCTGACAAACCCCGCGGCCCGTGTGCTTGAAGCCGCGGGCAGGCGCGGGTGATCATTGCCCTTTGGATACCGGGCATACGATTCGCCATGAAGGATGCCCGGAGTATCCTTGAGCAGGGCCTTTCGCGGCCCTTGTGGTGAAGCCATCCCTTTCGGACAGACGGAACACATGAGCATCCAGACAGACATTGAGCACAAGCTGCGCGAGGCCTTCGACCCGGTGCACCTGGCAGTGGAGAACGAAAGCGGCAACCACAACGTCCCGCCGGGTTCGGAGTCCCATTTCAAGGTCACCATCGCCAGCCGGGCCTTCGAGGGCGAGCGCCTGGTCGGGCGGCACCGCAAGGTCAATGAAGTCCTGGCCGAGGAACTTGCCGGGCGCATCCATGCCCTCGCCCTGCACACCCTCACCCCGGACGAATGGTTCGAGCGGGCGGGCAAGGTGCCGAAATCGCCCCCCTGCATGGGCGGCTCCAAGGCCGGCGGATAAACCCGCCATGGGTGAGGTACTCGGCTTCAAGCGGCCCAGGCCTTCCGAAAAGCACCGGGGCAAGACCCTGTGCCGCTCCAACTTTCACAAGTGGGAAGTGGTCAAGGACAAGCAGTTCGACGTCAGACAGGGGCGCCTGATCACCGTGCTGCGTTGCGCCCGTTGCGGCGAGATGAAGGTCAAGGCGACCTGAGCGGCATGACATCGCGCACACCGGTGCCCGAACGTCACTGAACAGCGGCCGGACAGGCAGGGTCCGGGCAAGCCGGATTCGGTCCCGACCGGCACCCGGGCGTGACGGGGCAAACCACAGGGGGAGACGGTGCGGGAAATCGGCATGCTGGGTCTGCGTCTCACGCCGATGACCGGGAAACGCCTGCTGGAACGCATTGCGGAATCCATCGACCGGCGTCGAAAGACGCTCATCATGCATCACAACCTGCACAGCGTGTACCTGCATGGCAGGGATGCGCGGCTGCGCCGATGCCATCGGCGGTCCGACATCACCTACATCGACGGCATGCCGCTGATCGGCCTGGCCAGGTTGTACGGGCATCGCGCCACCCGGGCCGAACGCAGCACCGCGCTCGACTGGGCACCGCAACTGTTCCGCATGGCGGCCGAACGGCAATGGCGCATCGCCTTCCTGGGCGGCACGCCGGACACCGGGGAGCGGGCGGCGGCACTGTTGCAGCGCCGTTTTCCCGGCCTGCGCCTGACCACGCGGCCGGGGTATTTCGACATGCGGCAAGACGGGCCGGAGAACCGCGCCGTGGTCGAATACATCAACCGGGAATCCCCCGACATCCTGCTGGTAGGCATGGGCATGCCCCGGCAGGAGTACTGGGCCGGCGACAACCTGGACGCTCTCGACGCCAGGGTCGTGATCACGGTGGGGGCACTCATGGACTACTACGCCGGCGCGATCCCGACGCCCCCGAGATGGCTTGGCCGGATCGGGCTCGAATGGCTCTACCGGCTGGCATGCGAGCCCCGCCGGCTGGCCTTTCGCTACTTGGTCGAACCCTGGTTCGTGCTGGCCGCCCTGATGAGGGATCTCATCCGGCGCCCGCGCAAGGGCGACGGAGATTCGTGAAGCGTCCGGCGGTGAGCGGGGCACCGGCGCCGTGACTTCGCGCAGCCGTGGGCATGCACGGGGCGGCATCGGCGCGGCGATCCTTGCCCACCGCTCTATCGGCGGGCCACGATAGGGATCGCATGGGATATGATGGACCGCATGAACCGATCCGATACCGAATATGCGATCGCAACCCACCCGGATGATGCGGTGAGCCGATGCGCCGTGTCACTGAACGCCCCATCGCGCGGCGGCAGGTTTGACCCGGTGACTCGCCCTGCCCGCGCTGGAGCAGCCCCATGAGCACGGTGCCCGGCCGTCCGGTGCGCTGCGCCGGCATCGAGGTCCATGACGTCGAGGACGGCGCCGTGATCTACCACCCCGGCACGGACGACGTGCATTTCCTCAACGACACCGCGCGCTGCGTGATGCTGCTGTGCGACGGGCAACACGACGCCGCGGAGATGGACGAGGCGCTGGCGCGGTTGTGCAACGCCCGCGCCGTACCCGGCCTGACCGCCCCCATCCTGGAGCAGTTCGCCGCTGCGGGGCTGATCGAAGACGCCTCCGCGCGGACACCGTGAACGCCCACGGACCGGATCCCGAACTCGGACTGCTGCTGGCACTGGGGCGTTCGCGTCTCACGGCGGACCAGGCAGGCGTCCTGGAGGCACGGCTGGCGCGGCCCTTCGACGTGTCCCGCCTGCATCGCCTGGCGGCCGAACACGGGCTGATGCCGCTGCTCTATCGCCACCTGGTGGTGGAACGGCCGGATGCCCTTCCCGCCGAAACCGCCGCCGCCGTTTCACTGGAATTCAGACAGCATGCCATCAGCCGCTGGCCCATGGCGCGGCGCCTGCGCGAACTCCTGCAGGTGCTGCGTGACGCCGGAGTGACGGCGGTACCCTACAAGGGTCCGGCGCTGGCGGCGCAGCTGTTCGGCAACTACGCCATGCGCCAGTACGGCGATCTGGACATCCTGGTGCGGCCCTCGCAGGTCGGCGCGGCGGTGGAGCAACTGCAGGCCCACGGGCTGTCCGCCCCCCACGGCGTGCCCGCGGACTGGGACGGGTTCGTCCGGCGCACCCGCCACGACTACGCCATGCGAGACCGGCGCACCGGCACCCTGGTGGAGCTGCACTGGGGCCTGACCTACCGCTATCAGGGATTCCGCGTCGACCCGGAGTGGCTGCTGAACGACCCGGTGGAGGTAAATTATCTCGGGGCGCGCATCGCCTGCATGAATCCCTCCGCCCAGCTGCTTGCGCTTGCCGTGCATGGCGTCAAGCACCAGTGGGAGCGGCTGGGCTGGCTGGTGGACGTGGCGGAACTGATGTCGGGTCACGACCCGGACTGGGACTGGATCGACGCCCGGGCGCGGGCTATCGGCTTCACCCGTGCCTGGCGGTCCGCGCTGTTGCTGTGCGACACCCTGCTCGGCCTGCCCGACACCGTGCCGATGTCCCGTGCGCGGCGGGACCGCCCGGCCGCGCGCCTCGCCCGGCGCCTGGCCCGGGAGATCTCCCGTGACGATCCCCGGCCCATCGGCTTCGTCACCCGACTGCGCTTCGATCTGCTGGCCCGCCCCGGGGCGGCGGCCAAGCTCGTCTACCTGTCCCGCCTGCTGACGCTGCCCTCCGAGGCCGATCTCGCCGGCGGCAGGGTGTCGCCTGCCTGGGCGGCCACATACGCCGTCACGCGCCCCCTGCGCCTGCTGCGCAAGATGCGGCGCCAGGGCCGCCGCTGACGGCTCAGCGAACCGGCAACGGGGACAGGTCGATGCGGTCGCCGGCCTGCACGCCGCGCGCCTCGAACCAGCCCCGGTTCATCTCCAGCGCGTACATTGCCGGCCCCCGGGATGCGTGGCGCTGCTCGGAGAGCGGTTCCATGCGGGCGATGTTGAGTATCGTCCCGTCCGCGTCGATGAAGGCCACGGAGAGCGGGATGCGTGTGTTCTTCATCCACATGACGATGCGCCGCGGCTGCCGGTACACGAACAGCATGCCGTGGTCCTCCGGCAGATATGCGCGGTGCATCAGCCCGCGCCCGCGTGCCGAGCCGGTGGCGATCTCCACCGTGATGCGGTCTCCGCCCACCTGCAGTTCCGCCGTGGGCAGGGGCAGGTAACGGTTGACTGCCTCCCAAACACCCACCGGCGCCTGCCACAGGACCACGGAGGCGGCCAGTGCCAGCACGGCGGCAGCCAGAACAAGGGCGGCGCCGGCCAGCAGGCCGCGGCGTGTCATGGGCACCCCGCTCACGGCCGTGGCGACGGGGACGCGCACCGCTCCCGCCAGGCACGGCGAAGCGCTTCCTCCAGTTGCGCCACGAACAATCCGCCGTTGCCCGCCGGGGAGGCCAGCAGGCGGTCACGCAGATCGCCGCGGATCCGGGCCAGCGCCGGCAGGTCCCGGGCATGGGCCACGGCCCTGTGCACATAGTCGTCCTCGTCCCCGGCGATCCACTCCCCGAGCCCCACCGCCCAGAGAAAGCTGGCCCCGTAGCGGGCGATCATCCCCTCGCGCCCCTCCAGGGTCAGCACCGGGACCCCCATCCACAGTGTCTGGCAGGTGACCGTGCCGCCGTTGTGGGGGAACGGATCCAGGGCGATGTCCATCCGGCTCATCGCCCGGCAGTAGGCCTCGCGGGGCGCGCCTCCCTCCAGCAGCAGCCGCGACGGATCGACGCCGGCCTGCGCGAAAGCCTCGCTCACCCGCCGGTGCACCGGGGGCAGATCCAGTTCCGGGGTCTTGAGCATCAGGCGGGCATCCGGCACGGCCCGCAGGATGCGCGCCCAGCAGGCGACCACCGCCGGGTTGACCTTGTCCAGCCGGTTGAAGCAGCCGAAGGTGACCTGCCCGCGATCGAGCGCGGGCGGCGCACCCACGGGCAGGGGGGGCATCAGGGGATCGAAGCACAGGTGGCTGTCCGACAGTCTCAGGGGCCGTTCCACGTAGAGCGACGCCTCCTCCTCCGGTATCAGGGTGTCGTTGGCGACGATGCGGTCCATGGCCGGCAGGCCGGTGGTGTTCATGAAACCCATCCAGGTGATCTGCAGCGCGGCGGGTCTGCGCGCGAACAGGCCCAGGCGGTGATGATCGGTATGGCCCGAGAGGTCCAACAGGATGTCGATCCCCGATTTCCGCACCAGCGCGGCGGCGGCCTCGTCGGACATCTCCCGGATGACGTGCCAGGCATCGGCCCGTCCCCTGAGGCGCTCGGTCACCCGGTCCGATGCTGGCGATGTGTCGAAGCAGTGCACCTCGAAGGCGGCGCGGTCGTGGTGGATGAGCAAGGGTTCGATGAAATGGGCCAGGGCGTGCTCGCGGAAATCCCCGGAGACATAGCCGATGCGAAGACGGCGCGCGGGGTCCGGATCAGCGCGGGGCGCCTCGGGCGGTTCCCCGGCGGGCATCCACTGCCTGCCGCAGCGCCGGGCCAAGGCGAGGATCTCCGCCTGACGGGCGTCCCGGGCAAAGTGCAGGCGGTACAGCACCATGCTGAGTACCCGGGACGTGGCGTCCGGCCGGGCGGCCGCCCGGCGGAACAGATCCATCGCCTCGTCCACATGCCACAGCTTGATGAGCACCGCGCCCAGGTTGTGCAGTTGACCCGGATCCTCGGGGGACAGGGCCAGGGCCCGGCGGGAGCAGTCCAGGGCCTGGTCGTGGCGCCCGGCATCGAAATGCAACGTGGCAAGATCCGCCCATGCGCCCACCAGCGAGTCGTCCAGTTCCACGGCGCGGGCGTAGGCGGCCGTGGCCGCTTCCTCGTCTTCCAGGGCCAGGCAGACGCCGGCATGGGTCATGTGCGGCATGGCCCAATCGGGCGCCTGCGCCAGGGCCTGTTCCAGAAGCCGGCGCGCGGCGCCGAGCTGGCCCCGGGCGACGCGGATCGTGGCGAGATTGTGCAGGGCGCGGGCATTGCCGGGCTCGTCGTCCAGCACCCGCCGGTAGATGCGCTCCGCCTGCGCCAGGTCCCCGGCGCGATGGATGCGCACGGCCTCGTCCAGGGCCGCGTCAGCCGCCGTCCCGGTCATCGTCGTAGGACTTTTCCTCGAACAGGGCGCTGCCCGCCAACTCGTTGATGCGCCGCTTGCAAAGGAAACGCCGGTCGTTCAACTGATACACGGAGCGGGCCAGGGCAATGAACGCATCGCCGAAGTCCCGTGTGCGCTCGCAGGCGCGGATGGCATCCTCCACGTCCCAGAGCCGCTCGTTGATGCCGCGCAGATCCGCCTGCACCGCCAGGCCCTCGGGTGACAGTCCGCCCGCGCTCGCGAGCACGGCGCTCAGGCGCTGCAGCTCGTCGCGCACATGCTCCAGCTTCTGCGGATCGGCGATGCGTTCGGCCTTGATCTCCAGGATGGTGATCTTGTCCACCAGTTCCCCCCAGGAGACCGGGATCTCGGGTGTTACCGCGCTCATGCCGACGTCCCGCGCGGAACCGGGGGAACATCGCCCTCGCCCACGGGCCAGATGGCGGGCACGTCGCCGCGCAGCACGGCCTCCAGGCGGGCCCGCACATCGGCGACCACGGGGTCCCAGTCGTTGGGTCGTGCCTGGCGAAACAGGCGGAGACTGGGATACCAGGGCGTATCGGCGCGCCCCGACAGCCAGCGCCAGTCGGAGGGCCTGGACAGCAACACCCAGGCAGGCCGCCCCAGGGCGCCCGCCAGGTGGGCGACGGCAGTGTCGATGGTGATGACCAGGTCCAGCGACATCATCACCGCGGCCGTATCCACGAAAGCGTCGCCGCCACTGTCGAAGTCCTCGCCCAGGGTCTCGACCGGGCAGCCCGCCGGAAAGGCGTCCAGCTGCTCCAGGCCATGGTGCTTCTGCAGACTGATCAGCCGCACCCCGGGAAGTCCGGCCAGGGCAGCCAGGCGCTCCAGGGGGATCCACCGCCGGATATTGCC
>SKOF01000004.1 GCA_007120155.1 Thioalkalivibrio sp.
GCCGTCTTTGTCAGTCTCAGCGAGTACCCGGCCTTCCGTCGCAAAATGGGACAGATGTTTGGCTCCTTTCCTGAGGACCCCCAAGGTCCCATCACTTTGACCGAACCTAAGTCTGGCCCCAGCCGTGAGCACCCCAACGCCTAAGTAGTGACTGACGCAAAACCGCCAAATAGAGCGTTGCTCGTCTCAAATCTCACTCCAACGTACCGCTCAAGTACGCCTGCGTTCGATTTGAGCCGGGCGCCTTGTCTTTGGCGGTTATCGCCAGTCACTTTCGCTCCAGTCGCTAAGTAAAGCCGGGCTGGCCAAAGCCCTAACCCGCCTCTTTAATTCTCCACTCAAACTCAAGACCCAACAGTGTCGCGATCTTATAAAGCTGCTCTAGATTTTTATTCAAGATTCTTGGATCAAGCAGCCTCTGTATCTGGTTATCTGAGGTCTTGAGCTGTTCAGCCAAAAATCTCTTGGAAATCCCTTTCTCGACAATGGCATTGCGAATTCTAGCAGTCACCTTCTCAATCTGGTTCTGCAGCAGATACTCTGGATCACGCACAAGTGCCAAGGGCTGATCATAAGGCATATAATTCTCAGTCTGATCCTCAAATCGAATACCAAGACTTAGACCGCTAGTCTCTTTATCCACCCAAACATCACTTATGTTTTTAATTATACCCAATTGCCGATAATGAACTCTGACAGATTTTCCAGACGCGTAGATAACCTCTAGAACCTTCTTGTGGTTATTAAAAATAGCTGATTTTATTTTCTTTGCCTTCATATTTTTCCTTCATTGACGAGTTCAAGAAGAATCTTTCGAAGTCTACGGTTTACTTTTCCGGTCAAGACCAGCAGAGAAGGAACCTCAACTTTAGCCACTAAGCGACCACCCCGGTACACATGCACATGCTTTGGCTCATGGTCACCTATCCACCAGTCAATTAAATAACCTCCACGCCGAATTCGCCCCACCAAAAACTTATACTAAAAATAGTAGAGTATATCAAGTCTAAACTTAAACTGAGTAACGATGAGTCATTGAAGTGGCATTTTGTCGCAAAGTGGGACTCATATGACGAAATATTTTAAATTTTTGGGGTTAAGTCCCTAGCCCTTCGACCGATACGACTAAGGACCTGTTAGCTAGAGAAGGGATTTCAGAAGGGATTAAAGAGAATCTATGGTTAGATCCAAGGGGACGTCTCACCGCTTCAACTTAGGCCACATTAGGCCAGGCCACCACAGCTACGCTCAGTGGCTGCGCTCCCTATGGGTGGCTCCGGCCCTATTTTCTTTGGCCTGCACCGAGGGCATCCCCAACTTCGAGGACCTCGGCAAATCCCTCAACCCCCCTCAGTTTTCTTCGGGAACAAAGTACACAATTCATTCCATGAGTCAGAGCCTTTTGTTTGAAGGGACCTGTGATCCGAGAGTTCGAAGTATTGAAATCAACTTCTCCTCCGAGCCCTGGTTAGACCTTCAGCAACTGGTGGCCCAGGGAAGCGACCTAAATTGCAGCAATGGACGATTTTCAATATCTATCTCCGACCTTGGGGAAAGAATGGGCTTTGCCGGAGCTGATGGGGAGACCAAGTCTCTTGGCTTTCGATTCCGTGGGCTTCCCTTGATATCTCCGGTCGAGACTTGGATGGAAATTCAATTTCAGAAAACCATTTCCATCAAAAATTTTGCCCTCGAACTAAAGAGCTCGAATCCTCATATGGATGGCTCAACCATTAAGGTGCAAATTAAGGGTTCTGAGTCCTTAGATCAAGATAT
Organism: Thioalkalivibrio sp.; assembly: GCA_007120155.1. Lineage (GTDB taxonomy): Bacteria > Pseudomonadota > Gammaproteobacteria > Ectothiorhodospirales > Ectothiorhodospiraceae > Thioalkalivibrio_A. The sequence goes on from SKOF01000004.1 coordinate 1,777, forward strand.
CTCTTTTCACCTTCTCACCGAAGACCTCACGGCCCAAAAAGATATTCACTATCTAGCTACCAGTGCTCTTGATATCACGCTGCCAGCTGGGAGTATTGAGAGTGATGTTATCGAGATTCAATCTCTACCTGCAGCGAGCTTCTACACTTTAAGGGACTTTAGAGTCAGGGCCGAACCCTCTGACCCCTTTTCCGAAGAGGCTCATCTCCTGGTCGATAATGCAGTAGTAACATTGAAAAACTCAACTCACGCTCCTGAAGTCAGTATAACAGATCCAGCGGAAACCCTAGAAACAACCAACGCAAGTGTTCCCATAGAGGGCCTCTGCAGGGCGGAAGCAGGTGAAGTGAAAATTCAAGTCTCCAATGGTGGTACGGCTCAAGAACTCACTGCCCCCTGCTTGACATCCGGGTCAAGTGAGATCTTTCAGGCCAATGTGAATGTTTCCCCGGGCACGAACGAAATCACAGCTACGCAAACCTGGGAAACTTTAAGCCACACATCAGAGGTACTTATCATCAACTACACTCCCCCTGTAGAGCCACCTCCCGAACCAGCCTCTGGACTCGCCTGGCAAGAGGGGCCAATTACAAATCAGAGTAAGCCCAAGGCCCTGTGGACCCCATCTCCTTCCCCTGGTCTCACCGGCCAGAGCCTTCAACTTTTTTCTGGAGACAATTGCACTAACAGTTACGGTTCGCCTGTCACCCTTTCCTCAAGTCAAAGCGATTATACTCCACCGGCCGACCTTCCCGACAACTCCTACAGTTTCATGATTGTTAGCATCTCTCCGGGAGGCGAAACTCCCAGTCCATGCTCTCCCTCTCTGATCATAGATACAACTCCTCCCACAGGCACGTTTGCAAAGGCCCACGCCCAAGAAGCGATCACTCGTGACCTGCCTGTGGAGTTTACCCTTACTTTCTCAGAGTCTATTGATCCAGATAGCTTTACCCTCTCAGATATTAACAACCTAGGCTCTGCCGAAGCCATCACCTGGTCCATCGATCAAATCGGGGAAACTTCCGAGTGGTTGATCTCAGTCACAGGGGTTGACAGTGAGGGCAGCATTAGGCCCTCGATTTTAGCTGCCTCCGTCTCAGATTTTGCAGGTAACTTCAACAGCGCTGCTATCTCCGCTGATGTTTCTGAGATCGTAGAAGTCCAGCTTATACCCCCTCTACCTGCCACCGCTCTTGGATGGGCTCAAGAATCACCCACCACCAACCCAAGACCCAATGCGCAGTGGACCAGATCAATCGCTACGGACCTATATAACCAAAAACTTCAGCTCTATATAGGTGATAACTGTCAAAATCCCACCGGTAGCCCGGTTATCATAACACCCTCAACGACATCATTCGGCTTTCCCACTGACTTGAACAACAACATCTACACATTCAAAATCACCAGCTATCGAGAAAGCGGGCTCCAAACAGTGAGCGACTGCTCTCCCGCACTTGAAGTAGACAATCAGCTCGATATGATCCTAGTTGTCAATACCGATCTGGGAGAGGGAACGACGGTCAGTCTTCCACTCAATGGCTCGGTCAATCTCACCGTTAACTGGGGCAATCCTGAGGCAAACACCACTTGTCAGACAATCGTCACGTCACCTGGAAATCTGTCCTGCACCTATCCAGCTGAAGGTGCCTACACAATTCGCTTAACTGGGTCTCTCTCTCAATTTGGATCAGGTGGTTCTACCTACCCAAATGCCGAAAAGGTCACCGCTGTGACGAACTGGGGAAGCTTGGGCCTAGTCAGCCTCTCTGGTGCTTTTCGTCAAGCCGTAAACCTCAGTGAGGTAGCCAAGCCTCCATCCAGCGTCACTGACCTGAGCTCTATGTTCTATGGTGCTAGCTCGTTCAACTATCCCATAGGCGACTGGGACACCAGCAGTGTGACCAACATGAGCCAAATATTTAGGGAAGCCTACTCATTCAACCAGCCCATAGGCAATTGGAACACCAGCAGTGTGACTTCAATGACCTCTATGTTTTCTAGCGCCACATCCTTTAACCAATCCCTTGATGCCTGGGATGTCCGCGCTGTCACTGACATGAGCAGTATGTTTCACGCAGCCCATGAATTTAACCAGCCCCTAGGGGGCTGGAACACTCAGGCTGTCACGAACATGGCCAACATGTTCAATACGGCCTTTGCCTTCAACCAAGATATCCGCTGCTGGAATGTTGTGAATATTCCCAGTGAGCCAGTGAATTTTGCAAACAGCTCTGATCTCACAGCATCTCATAAGCCTAGTTGGGGAACTATGGGCTGTATTCCTGAGATCATCGAGTTCTCGATCACAAGCATAAGTCCGACCAATCAACGAACTATATCTCTCGACTTTTCCACTGACCAGGAGGTTGAAGAGTGGTGCATCCTTTTCAACGACATAGTGAGTGCCAATTGCACCTGGGAAAGCAGCGCCCTTCCAAGCAGCATTGACCTTCCAGATGTGGATGGCGACTACACCTTATCTGCTTGGGTCAAAGACAGTCAGGGAAGAATCTCCGAAAAAGCTGAGTCTGGATCAATCTATTTAGATCGTGTGGCTCCATCCATCACTCGCATTGAGGCCAATCCCCTTGGGCCCATCTATTATCGAGAGGGAGATGAAATCCATCTCTTTTTATATTTCGACAAGGAGATTGTCGTAAATACCGATATGGGAGCCCCCATTCTTTTCTTAGCTATGGACAATCCTTTAAGTGACAAACCTGCTGAATTTGTTACCTACTCAGATAATTATATTGAGTTTATATATAATGTCCAAGAGGGGGATATGGCCAGTCCCTTGAATGCGAGCTCCCTTGAACTCAATAACTCCTCCATCCAGGACTTGGCAGGAAACCTTTTATCTGATCTTCAGTTGCCTGTATTTCCATCCGGAGACTCACTGGCTGAGACTTCCCAGGTCTTTATTGACACCGAGGCCCCCACTGCCACAATTTCAGGAACTCCCACTGGTGTTAACAGTGACACTGTACTTGATGTCACGGTGGGCGGAGAGGGGGTTGTCTACTACTTCTACAAGATCGGGGAGGGCACAGCCTCCATCTGCCAAGTTGGAGATGGCTACTCGGACCAGGTAAATGTCATCACATCGATAACCAACGATATAAGTGCACTGGATGATGGGGAGGTCACTCTCTGTGTGCGAGGAAGGGACTTGGCTGGCAACATTCAAAGTTTGGACCAAGCCACATCTTCCACCTGGACCAAGCAAATGCCAGTTATCCAGAATGATTTGGTTCTTGTAAGCTTAAACCTGACCAACAGAACCGAGGATAGCTTTACCGTAAACCTAGAAGTCCAAGGCGATGACAACCAAAATGGATCCGTTACTCTCTATTGGTGCAATAAGTCCCTTCAGTCAGACTGCAACCCTGAAACACCCAATCCTCCACTACAGGGGTCTGTTCCAATGACTCGAACTGGAGACACCTATTCAGCAAATGTGGGACCACTCAATTTACCTAATTTTGCCGGGGACCAGTTGAATCTGCGGGCCTTAGCGACAGATCCCGATGGAGTTACTAATAATCCCGTGGACCATGTGATCCAGCTCCATCCCCTTATAGATATCCAGCAGCAAGCGCAAATTGAGGGCCAGGAGATGAGCTTTGCGGTGACTCTCAACAAGGCCTCCACCTTACCTGTTGATATAAATTATTTCACGGAAGGGGACACGGCTGAAGCCGGCACTCACTTTACTTCCACCAGTGGCACTCTCAGCATCCCCGCTGGCCAGACCCAAGGGCTGATTTCTGTAGGGACAATTAACAGCGAAACTATTGAGACCTCTCGCCAATTCTGGATGAACTTGACTGATCCTATCAACGCTTCAATTAGAACCGATACAGCCAAAGGCTTTATCCTAGCCAGTGATCCAGGGGCGTCTTGGCCTCAGGGACTCAATGGTCCCGCCAATGCCGTGGCCTTTCAACATGACGGGAAAAGGGTTATTGGGGGAAGTTTTACAGGCTGGGATGCCACCATCAATCGGGGTGCTGTTCGAATACTTCCAGATGGACAGGAGGATTTGAGCTTTCACACCGGCTTTGGCTTTGATGGACGAGTCAACAGCTGGCTGCTGCTGCCCAATGGGCAATACCTTGCCGGGGGAGATTTTACATCCTATAGAGGCGTTGCAAGAACCAATTTGGCTCTTCTTAACGCCGATGGAAGCCTTGATGAGAGCTTCAGCCCAGGAGTCGGACCAAATGATGAAGTCATGGACTTGGGCTTGACTAAATCCAACAAGGTCTTAATAGCTGGCCGTTTCACCCAATATCAGGGGCTCAATAGAAGCGGGATTGCCCGCATTGACCTCAGTGGAGCTCTCGACCTCACTTTTGATCCCGGGTCTGGGATCACCGGTGGAAGTAGTACAGTTTATTCAATGGCAATTCTGCCCAATGAAAAGATTCTCATTGGTGGCTCATTTAGCGCCTATAATGAAGAGATGAGAAACAGACTGGCCCGTCTCCACCCCAATGGGGCTCTAGATACGGGTTTTTCTAATAGTGGCCCCAGCAATGGAGAGATTCTTAAGGTGATGACGGATCATACAGGACGCATCCTGATTGGGGGGGGGTTTTCCAATCTCAATGGAAAGAATCACCTTGTCCGTCTTCTTTCCGATGGCAGCTTTGATATTGGCTTTAATTCCGGTGCTATAGGGCCAAATCTCCCCGTGTACACCATGGCCCTACAGGGAGATGACATTCTCATTGGGGGCGCATTCATTCAGTATAATGGAGTCTCTATTGCCAATTATTTGGCTCGCATCCACGAAAACGGAAATTTGGACAATACATTTCTGAGTGGGAGCGGATTTAATATTCCCGTCCGAACTATTGCTACCTTTGGAGATGAAATTTTGGTGGGTGGGACCTTTAAGATACTTAACGGTCAAAGGGTGAACGGGCTGGTTAAGCTAGACAACAGCGGCGCAATCAGTCCCAGTTTTGATCCGGGCCTTGGCTTCTCAAGCGGTGAGGTTCTCACCCTAAAGACCACCCCTTTAGGAGGGGTCCTTGTTGGCGGAGAATTTGTGTCCTATGCGGCTCAATATCCCAGAGGTGGGGTGGTGCGCCTTCACTCAAATGGCAGCTTAGATACAAGCTTTGACCCGGGGACTGGAGTAGGTAGCTCCCTGGCATCTACCCCGTCTGTGTCCAGTTTAATTATTCAAGATGATGGAAGGATCATTCTCGGCGGCGCATTTTCCACCTTTCAAGACATAAGCCGGCCTAATTTGGTAAGAGTTCATGATGATGGACTTCTTGACACCGATTTTCTTTCGCCCACGAATTCTCCAAATAGTGCAGTTTATGCGATGGCCCTAGATTCCTCAGTCCTTTATGTGGGTGGAGGATTCACCAGCATTGGAGGACAGTCTAGAAATCGTATTGCCGCTCTGGAGGCCAGCACAGGAGCTGTCACCTCCTGGAACCCCAACGCCAATCATCCTATTAATGCATTGGCGATCGAGGGTTCCACTGTCTATGTGGGTGGGCAATTTACCAACATCGGAGGACAGTCCAGAAACCGTATTGCCTCTCTTGACTTTACCACTGGGAATGCCACCTCCTGGAATCCCAACGCCAACGCCACAGTCAATGCCTTGGCGGTCGAGGGTTCCACTGTCTATGTGGGCGGGCAATTTACCAACATCGGAGGACAGTCCAGAAACCGTATTGCCGCTCTGCAGGCCAGCACAGGAGCTGTCACCTCCTGGAATCCCAACGCCAATCATCCTATTAATGCATTGGCGATAGCGAACTCCTTTCTTTATGTCGGAGGAGCATTTACCACCATCGGAGGCGAAAACAGAGACCGCGTCGCCGCTCTTGACCTTATCACTGGAGATGCCACCTCCTGGAATCCTTCTCCTGACAATTGGGTTAATGATGTTGCTGCTGGCCCCGGTGGCTCAATTGCCCTGGTAGGTAGCTTCACTAGGATTCACTCTTCATTCTACCCCTACCAGTATCAGTTAACTGCTTCAGAGAGCCTCTCTCTTGGCACTCTGACCGCCACTAATATCACCCACACGGGGTTTGATCTGACTTTGACCTACTCAGGAGACGCCGGCAATTTGGCCTCTGCAACGGCCCACTACTGCAATCGAAGTCTTGATCCAGGTTGTGATCCCCTGAGCGGAAGCAGCCAGGCCATGAACAAAAGTGGGGGGCAATTCACTGCCTCTATCACGGGGCTGAATGAGCCCACGGACCTTTTCCGAGTGCAAGTCAAGGCAACTAGCTCCAGTGGTGTGGATGGCCCAGATTCCCGGAACTTGGACGTGGAGCTTCTCCATGACCCAACCCCTCCGAGCCTGGTCTCCTCAAATCCTTCCAATGGCTCA
>SKOF01000102.1 GCA_007120155.1 Thioalkalivibrio sp.
ATTCGATGTGCGCAATGGCGTGAACCAGCGCCGCCTGCCCCCGGGGCGTGGTGAGCTTCCGGCGCGGCACCCGCATGGGGTCCACCAGCCGGGGCCGTCCGGGACGCCCGGGCACCGGAACCGCCCGCGGCGCCTCCGCTTCGAGCCGTGTGTTCACCCTGCCCGCCCGCCAACGGGCGCGCAGCGCCGCGGCCATACGGCATTTGACGGACGGATCGGCCTGCATAAGCGCCTCGAAGGCCTCAGCGTGCACGCAGGTGACAGGTTCGGCGACATCGGTCATTGCGGGTCACCGTCCGCCACCACGCCGATCACCAGGTCCATGACGTTGGTGCCGGTGGGGCCCGTGTGGACGAGATCGCCGGACGCCGCAAGAAAACGGCCGGCATCGGCGCGCGCCAGGGCCTGCCCGGCATCCAGTCCCGCCGTCTCGCCGCGTGCCACGGTGCCGCCGTCCACCAGGGCGCCTGCATCGTCGCTGTTGCCGTCGGAACCGTCGGTCCCTGCCGCCAGCAGGCGCACCCCGTCATGCCCCGCGAGCACCCGCGCCGCCGCGAGTGCCAGGTGCTGGTTGCGCCCGCCGCGCCCGGGGTGCTCCGGGAGGTGCACGTGGGTCTCGCCGCCCCATACGTGCACGCCGGGTTCGGCATCGAGCAGCATCCGGGCCAGGCGCGCACCGGTGGCAGCCGCCTCGCCATCCAGAAACTCCGAGTGCCGAGAAACGGGCAGGCCCCCGCGTCGCACCGCCTCCACCACTGCCTCGCAGGCCCGCTCCAGGCTGGCCACGATGCGCAGTGGCGGGGCATGGATATCCCCGGGCCGCAGCGGCGTCCGGGCCAGTTCCTCCACCCAACCCAGTTCGCCCGGAAACTCGGGCCAGGCGCCCCGAGGCTCGCCGGCGACCAGCAGACCGGAGCCGATCACGGCCGGATCGTCGCCGGGGACGTCGGAGATCAGCAGGGCGCGCGCCGGGCGGCCCGCGAGCCGCTCCGCGAGGCGTCCGCCCTTGATATTGGAGAGCGCGCTGCGCACGCGGTTCATGGCGGCGATGTCCAGACCCGCGCCCAGCATCCACCGGTTCAGGTCGGCCAGCCGGCCGGCATCGACGCCGTCAACCGGTACCTCCACGAGACTTGAGGTGCCGCCGGAGATCAGAAACAGGATCGGCTCATCCCCGGGCGTGTCGTCGATGAACGCCAGCAGGGCCCGGCCCGCCGACAGGCTGCGCGCCCCCGGCAGCGGATGATCCGATTCCAGGCAGCGGATGCGTGAATCGGCACACAGGTCCGCATCCAGATGACCGGGCCGGGAGACGGCCAGTGCGCGTTTCAGATCCGCGCCGAGGGCCGATCGCGCACCCCGGATCATGGTACCGGCCGCCTTGCCCAAGGCCACCACATGAACCGGTGATCCCCGCCGGGCATCCGTCGTCAGCGCCTCCCGCACCACGGTTTCCCCGTCCACGGCCGCCAGGGCCGCCTGGAACAACGCAAGGGGCAGCTGTGGATCGGCGAGTGTTGCGGCGGGCCGTGTCACGCGGGCTGCGCGGGCGTCAGCCGTCCAGGCCCCGGGCCAGGTCCGCCTGAATATCGGCTATGGCCTCCAGACCCACGGCCACGCGGATCAGGCTCTCGCCCACGCCCTGTTCCTCGCGCTGCTCGGGGGTGAGCCGCCCGTGCGTGGTGGTGGCCGGATGGGTGATGGTGCTCTTGGTATCGCCCAGGTTGGCCGTGATGGAGAGCATCCTGGTGGCATCGATCACCCGCCAGGCCAGCTCGCGCCCTCCCGTGACCTCGAAGGAGACGATGCCCCCGAACCCCGACTGCTGGGCCTTGGCCAGCTCGTGCTGGGGATGATCCTCGAGCCCGGGAAAATGCACCCGCGCCACCCGGGGATGGGCCTTGAGCCAGCGCGCCAGGTGCAGCGCATTCTCGCTGTGGGCACGCATGCGCAGGCTCAACGTCTCCAGACCCTTGAGGAACACCCAGGCATTGAACGGGCTCATGGTGGGACCGCCGGTGCGCAGGAAACCGAACACGTCCTTGCCGACCCGTTCCGCATCGCCCACCACGGCGCCGCCCACGCAGCGCCCCTGCCCGTCCAGGTACTTGGTGGCCGAATGGATGACGATGTCCGCCCCCAGCGCCAGCGGCAACTGCAGCGCCGGAGTACAGAAACAGTTGTCCACCACCAGCAGGCAGCCCCGGGACCGGGCCAGATCCGCCAGTGCGCGGATGTCCACCAGTTCCGTCAGCGGATTGGACGGCGACTCCACGTAGAGCATGCGCGTCTCCGGACGGATCGCCGCCTCCCAGGCTTCGAGATCGGGCAAGGGGACGAAATCCACCGGCACGCCGAAACGGGCCAGGTAATTGGTGAACAGCGAGGTCGTGGTGCCGAACACCGAGCGTGACGAGACGATGTGGTCACCCGCCTTGAGCAGTGCCATGCACGTGGACAGGATCGCCGACATGCCCGACGAAGTGGCGATGCAGGCCTCCCCGCCCTCCATGGCCGCCAGACGTTCCTGGAAGGTACGCACCGTGGGGTTGGTGAACCGGGAGTAGATGTTGCCGGGTTCCGTGCCGCCGAACCGCGCCGCCGCCTGGGCCGCGTTCTCGAACACGAAACTGGACGTGGGGAAGATCGCCTCGGAGTGTTCACCCTCCTGGGTCCGGTGCTGCCCGGCACGTACGGCTCGGGTCTCGAATGCGTAATTCTCGGGATCTTTCATGATCGGGTCCGCCCTGGTGCCCTGGCCACGCTGAAACGGCCTCGGAGCGCACAATACGATGGTGTCTGGAAGCCGTGGATCGACTCTGCCACCATGATACACGACCCGTGGAACTCCTGACCGACGGCCGGTCCAATGGGCGGGACGAAAGCCGTCGTAGTCCGCGCCGCAAAACATTAATATTGCGCCCCCTCCCACCACCTCACACCCGGGACCCGCCTGGCCATGCTCGCCACCGTCGCCTCGATCTATTCGCTCCTGCTCGGCATGGGCATCCTGCTGGCGGGCTCCGGCCTGCTCGGCACGCTTCTGGGGCTGCGTGCCGCCATGGAGGGCTACTCCGAACTGATCATCGGCGTGATCATGTCGGCCTTCTTTCTGGGTTACATCGTGGGCTCCTTCGTGTCGCCCGCCCTGATCCGCCGCGTGGGACACATCCGGGCCTTCGCGGCCTTTGCGGCGGTGGCCTCAGCGGCCTCGCTCCTGCACGGGCTGCTGATTGACCCGGTGGTCTGGTGGGTACTGCGGATCATCACCGGCTTCGCGGTGCTGGGCCTCTACATGGTCATCGAGAGCTGGCTCAACGAACAGGTGCGGCAGAAACGGGGCCAGGTGTTCGCCATCTACATGATGGTCAGCCTCATCGCCCTGGGGGTGGGACAGTTCCTGATCCTCGCCTACGGTCCCGGCAACCTGGCGAGCTTCGTGCTGGTGGGCATGCTGTTCTCGCTGGGGCTGCTGCCCGTGGCGCTCACCCATGTCTCCCAACCGATCCCGGTGGAGACACCGCGCTTTCCCCTCAAGGGCCTGTACCGGAATTCGCCGGTGGGCTTCGTGGGGTCACTGGTCTCCGGCATGATCACCGGTACTTTCTGGGGTCTGTCGGCGGTGTTCGCGCTGTCCATCGGACTGGACAACCTGGGCGTGGCGCTGTTCATCAGCGCGGTGATCTTCGGCGGCGCCCTGCTGCAGTGGCCCATCGGGCACCTGTCCGACAACCGCGACCGGCGCGTGGTGCTGGTGATGGTCTGTCTGGTGGGCGCCATTGCCGCCACCGCCATCTTCGCCGTGGCCGGGACCTCGCTGATCGCCCTGCTGGTGGCGGCCGTGCTCTACGGGGGGTTTTCCTTCTCCCTCTACGCCCTGAGCGTGGCCCATACCCATGACCGGGTGGACGTGCACCACGTGCTGGAGGCCACACGGGGCCTGCTGCTGCTCAATGGCGTCGGCGCCTCCCTCGGCCCCGTTCTCACGGGCCTTGCCATGCACTACACGGACACCCGCACCTTGCCCCTGGTCATGGGCATCCTGCTGGTGCTGCTGGCCCTGTTCATCCAGCACCGCATCCGCGTCGACCGCCCGGTGCCCGCCGAGGAGCAGGGCGAGTTCGTACCCGTCACCCGCACCTCGCCCATGGCCGCCGAGATGGATCCGAGAACCGACGTGGAGCCGGAACTGGACCTGAAGGGGTAAACGGAGGTTCAAAGTTCAAGGTTCAAAGTTCAAGGGGGAGGCGCTTTCGGCTCGCTACCCGGCGAACAAGGCACGCGCAGGCCCTTTGAACTTTGAACTTTGAACTTTGAACTTTGAACTCATTCAACGTAGTCGAGCCGCAGCCGCCCCCCGACGCTGCACAGGAGCTCATAGCTGATGGTGCCCGCCGCCACAGCGATCTCGTCCACCGGGAGTCCCTCGCCCCAGAGGGTGGCCATGTCGCCCACCTGCACATCCGGCACCTCCGTCACATCCACCGCCAGCATGTCCATGGAGACCCTGCCCAGCAGGCCGCAGCGCCTGCCATGCAGAAGCACGGGCGTGCCGCTGGGCGCATGACGCGGATAGCCGTCGCCGTAGCCCATGGCCACCACCGCCAGGCGGCTTGGCCGGGTACACACGAAACTGGCGCCATAGCCCACCGCATCGCCGGGTTTCAGGGATTTCACCGCCACCACGGGCGCAGTCACGGTCATCACCGGCCGCAGCCCCAGCTCATCCGCCGTGGCGCTCACGATGGGCGAGGCCCCGTAGAGCATGATGCCGGGGCGCACCCAGTCGCGGCGGGCCTCGGGCACGGTGAGGATGGCCGCCGAATTGGCCATGCTGCGTTCACCCGGCAGATCCACGGTGGCCTCATCGAAGACCCGGATCTGGTCGGTGGTCTCGTCGCGCCCGGGCTCGTCGGCGCATGCCAGATGGGTCATGAGTCCGGGGGTACCCGCCACCTTGCCGGTGTCGTCAAGCCGCTCCAGCAGGGCATGAACCCGTGCCGGCTCAAAGCCAAGCCGGTACATGCCGGTATCGAGCTTGAGCCACACGGCAACCGGCGAGTTGAGCCGGGCCGCCTTCAGGCAGGCCAGCTGACCCGGCTCGTGCACCACCGTGCGAACGCCCAGATGGGCCGCGGCCGCCAGCTCCTCGGTGTCCTTGAATCCCTGGAGAAGGGTGATCCCGCTCTGTACGCCCGCATCGCGCAGCACCGCGGCCTCCTGAACGCAGGAAACCGCCAGGCCGTCGCATTCACCGGCAATCGCCCGCGCCACCTCCAGCATGCCGTGGCCGTAGGCCTGCGCCTTGATCACGGCCATGATCCGGCTGCCGGGTGCCGCGTCACGGGCGACTCGAAGATTGTGGCGCAGGGCGCTGAGGTCGATGCGGGCGCGGGCGGCCCTTCTCACGAAAAGGCCTCGTTGGAATAGACCTCAGGCACGTAGTTCTCGAAGCGGGTGTACTGGCCCAGGAAGGTCAGGCGCAGCGTGCCGATGGGGCCGTTGCGCTGCTTGGCGATGATGATCTCGGCGGTGCCCTTGTCGGGGCTGTCCTCGTTGTAGACCTCGTCGCGGTAGATGAAGCAGATGAGATCCGCGTCCTGCTCGATGGCCCCCGACTCGCGCAGATCCGACATCACGGGACGCTTGTTGGGACGCTGCTCCAGACTGCGATTGAGCTGCGAGAGCGCAATGACCGGCACGCTGAGTTCCTTGGCGAGCGCCTTGAGCGACCGGGAGATCTCGGAGATCTCGGTGGTACGGTTCTCGCTGCTGCCGGGCACCTGCATGAGCTGCAGGTAGTCGACCACGATGAGCCCCAGCTGCTTGTGCTCGCGCATCAGGCGGCGGGCCCGGGCACGCACCTCGCCGGGGGAAAGCGCGGGGCTGTCGTCGATAAAAAGCTGCGCCTCCGAGAGCATGGACACGGCGCTTGTGAAGCGGGGCCAGTCATCATCCTCGAGGCGACCGGTGCGCAGGCGCTGCTGGTTGATGCGCCCCAGCGAGGAGAGCAGGCGCAGGGATAGCTGCTCGCCCGGCATTTCCATGCTGAACACGGCCACGGGTGACTGCTGCTTGAGCGACGCGTACTCGGCGATATTCATGGCGAAGCTCGTCTTGCCCATGGATGGGCGCCCGGCGATGATGACCAGGTCCCCGCCGTGAAGCCCGGATGTCATCTCGTCGAACTCGCTGTAACCGGTGGGTAACCCGGTGATCGGGTCGTCGCGCTCGTAGAGCATCTCGATGTGCTCCACGGTGCTGCGCATGAGCGTGCGCATGGCGCGAAACCCCTGCTGCGCGCGCGTGCCCTGCTCGGCGATCTCGAAGACCTTCTTCTCGGCGGTATCCAGCAGTTCGCGACTTTCCCGACCCTCGGCATTGAAGCCCGAATCGGCGATCTCGGTGCCCACGCTGATGAGCTGGCGCAGTACCGAGCGCTCGCGCACGATGTCCGCGTAGGCGCGGATATTGGCCGCGCTCGGGGTGTCCCGAGCCAGCATGCCCAGGTAGGCAAGCCCGCCGGCGGCCTCCAGATCGTCCCGGGCTTCCAGGCGTTCCGACAGGGTGATCACGTCAAAGGGGGTGTTGCGCTCGGCGAGTTCGGCGATGGCGCGGAAGATCAGGCGGTGATCGTGGCGGTAGAAGTCCACCTCGGACAGGCGCTCGGCCACGGTATCCCACGCGTCGTTGTCAAGCAGCAGGCCGCCCAGCACGGCCTGCTCGGCCTCCTGGGAATGGGGGGGCACCTTGAATGCCTCGGTGCCACCCGAGGATACGGGATTGCGCTGCGGTTCAGGCATGGGATCCGCCATTGGAGTGCGGTTGGAACAGTATGCATCAGGCGGCGCAGTACCGCACCCGTCCGGACGGGCGCGGGAGGCAAGACGCCCGGGGACGAAGCCTCCCGGGCGCACTGGGTCACGGTCAGGTCACAATGCGCCGGCACCGCGACCCCCGGAGGGGTCATGCGGATCAGCCCCCGGGGCGGCCCGGGGGTGACGCGCCTGTCTATTGCTCGGCGACCACCACCACCTTCACGGTGGCGTTCACATCGGTGTGCAGGTGCACGTCCACCTCGAACTCGCCGGTCTGGCGGATCGGGCCCTGGGGCATGCGCACTTCACGCTTCTCCACTTCAACGCCGGCCGCGGTGACCGCCTCGGCGATGTCGTGGGTTCCCACGGAGCCGAACAGCTTGCCCTCGCCGCCGGCCTTGGAGGCGATGGTGACGGGTTCCAGGGCATCGAGCTTCTCCCGGCGGGCCTCGGCGGCAGCCAGCGCCTCGGCGGCGGCCTTCTCCAACTCCGCGCGACGGGCCTCGAACTCGGCGATATTTTCGGCGGTGGCAAACCTGGCCTTGCCCTGGGGCACCAGATAATTGCGCGCGTAACCGGAACGCACGCGCACCTTGTCGCCCAGGTTGCCCAGATTATCCACCTTCTCAAGCAGGATCACTTCCATCTTCGTTTACCTTCGTCGTTGACGATTGTCGCTTCGGGAACACGCCGTACAGGTTCAGCGCTTCCTCAACCAGGACCCGGGCGGTTACCCAGGCGAGTTCTAAAATCCAGCATGCTGTCCATGGCGCCGAACGCCGCCAGCATGATTATCATGTGCGGCATGGCAACCCCCAGCAGCACGTACATCCCCACCAGCCAGAACCTGTTCATGCCCAGCTGCCGGGTCAGGCCATGGACCAGGGCGACACCCTGGATGAAAAACGCCACCAGGAACACCAGGCTCATCTCGGTAAGCAGGTTGGACTGCCCCACCCAGGCCCCTGCCAGCAGGCCCACCAGCACCAGCGCCGGCGCCTTGCCCAGCCGCAGCTGCTGAAACTCGTCGGCGAAACCGCCGGGATTGTACAACGCCGCCTGCCAGTAGCGGGCGATGATCATGGCCAGCACGAGGCTCAGGACCATGGCCGCCGCCAGCATGCCGGTCATCATCGGCGCCACCTGGCGGAAGGTCTCCTCCAGTTCCGCCGGGCTCATGCCGGTCTGCTGAAACACCGG
>SKOF01000295.1 GCA_007120155.1 Thioalkalivibrio sp.
CCGCCTTCTGGGATGAGTGCAACGACAGCAGGGACCGAGCGGTCAAGGAGTTGCGGGAAGCAGAGGCCGAGGTCGCGCGGCTGGAAGTGCACGTAGAAGATTTGGCGCTTGGCTTGGCTAGCGTCGAGGCCGAGGTGGAGCGTCTCCAGGCTCGCGAGCGAGAACTCCAAGCGGCGCTAGATGAACTCCTAGCCGCGATCAACCACGTTCCCAACATCAACCATGCCCGCCTCAAAGCTCGCGCCGCTCTCGCTGCCGTGAGCGCGGAGACGGAGGACGACGATGGGTGAGGTGTTCTGGTTCGTCATGGGCTTCGCCACTGGCGGGTCGCTCATGGCCCTCGTCATCGGGCGGCACCTGAGCGCCATCAGCCGGTTGCTCGTGGACGTGTCTCGCCGCGTCGGGGATGGTGACGCCTCGTGACTCGTGTCGTGCTCGCGCTGGAGCGATGCGCCAAGACAGACCCGCCAGCGCCGTTGCGTGATGTGCCCACAAGCCAAGGGCAAGGGTACTTCTACGAGGGAACGTGGTACGTGGCGGGCGACAGCTACAGCAGAGAAGTCATGGCCTCTCAGCCGTCCGTCTGGTACGACCTGCGACCCACGGAAGGCGAAGGGGTCACGGTCGAAGACATCAAAGCCGTGCTCGTGAACGCGGCCAACTGCCACCCATACGCAAGAGAGGCCTGGGGTTCCATAGCTCGCCTTCGCGCGGCGCTCGACGCACTCAATCGGAGCGAGGAGGCATGAAGCGTCCCTATGAAGTGTCTATTGGTCCGGGCTGGCGGCCTATGGTCGAGCCCCTCGTTCGCCTGTGCGAGTCCCACGGCGGCACCATCCACCAGATCAAGGAGAAGTTCGGCACGCTGCGCTTCTACTACGAGCCACCGAGCAGCCATAACGACCCCGACTTCTGGCACACTTTCGAGTACGCCGTAAGGGCGGTCGAGAGCAGGTCGGCTCGCATCTGCGAGGAGAGTGGCGCTCCGGGGCGGTTGTACACCATGGACATCAACGGCAAGCCCCGCTGGGCGCGCACCTTGTCCCCGGAGGTCGCAGCCAAACTGGGTTACGCGCTGAGAAAGGTGGAGCATGAAGAACCATGAGTTCCTGACCGCTAGACAACTGCGCGCCATCACCCGGCTGCTCGACGCCTTGAACCGCAACCTGGATGAGGAGACGCGGGAGGACATGGCGAGGGAGCGGAAGGTTAGGCAGCTCGACGTTGAGCACCCGTCGCCATACCAGTTCTCCGACAAGCGGCGCTACGACCTAGCCGAGTTTGATACGGAGCAGATAGCGGCGCCGGACCCGATCATCATTCGCTCCACGTTCGAGGACGAGCCGCCGCTGGGGCGCATCATGCTGAATGAGGATGATGGCGACCAGTTGCGGTTCGTGTTCGTTCCGGGAGCGCCGAAGCCGGTGGAGGAGGATGTCGCATGAGAGTCATAATCGCTGGCAGCCGCAGTATCATTCCAACAGAACCCGAGATCAGGCAGTACGTGCGCATGTTCGAGGCGCAGTTCCAGGTGGAGTTGACCCGGCTCGCGTGTGGCATGGCGAAGGGGGTGGACCTGGCCGGGTATAAGTGGGCGTCACGCAACGGCGTGCCCATCGACCCGTACCCGGCAGACTGGCAGACGCACGGCAAGGCCGCCGGTCACATTCGTAATAAGAAGATGGCACAGAACGCCGACGGCCTCATCCTTGTATGGGACGGCGAGAGCAGGGGCAGTCGCAGCATGCTTCAGTTCGCCAAGGCGGAGCACCTGAACATCATGGAGGTCGTCGGCGGAGAGTGGAAGGTACACAATGGGCAGCGACCAATGGACCGGCACGTGCAGAGCGAGCCGAAGAATGAACTCGCCAGGCTACAGGAAGAACGCGATGCCTTGCGGGCACTCGTGCAGGACTACGAGACGCGCCTCACCGCCGTCATGCCCGCCGACATGGACGACTGGCACGAGAATGCCAAGTCGGAGTGGCCGGAGATAGCCGCTGCCGTCATCAAGAACCTCCGAGAGTCCGAGTTGTACTTCATCAAGGCGTTCGAGAGGTCCTATGCCCGTGTGCAAGAGCTAGAGGCGGCGCTGATGAAGGTCGTCAGTGCGCCAGTCGCCTCGGCGTCGGCCATGTTTGAGGCCATTCGAGAAGCCGAGTGGGCGCTCGGTGGCATGAAGGAGGAGAAGAATGGGCAAGCTGACCACGCAAGCTGAGAAGGCCGCAGCCCTGCTGCTGAAGGCCGTAGAGGGCGAGGTGAGCGGCGGCGTCGATGTCAACGGACACCGGCTCGCCAAGGGCAAACACCTGAGCGACCTGGAGCGCATCGGCACACAGATGCGCTCCTCCGGGGAGGACTTGGGTGATGTGACGCCGCTCCAGTTCGCCAAGGCGAAGGTGGAGCACGCCATGTTCGACCGTGGCATCCGTGACACGCACCTGGACGACGCCGAGGTATCCATCGTTCGCAAGGCGTACCGGGCGGTGGAGCCCAAGGGCGGGCTGGAGGCAGAGTTCGATGATGTGCTCGCCATCCACCCGCTGACCGGCGACCCGCTGGTGAACGATGGCGGCAAGCCGATCAGGCGCAGGGCGACCGAGGTTCCCGTGAACCGCATCTACTACGTGGCCGACTACGCCGAGCAGGACTTCTCCACCGCCATGTCATTCGCGAACCGCATGAGCGAGCGTGGCCTGCGCACGTTCTCTCGCCTTGCCAAGCGTTGCACCGGCAAACGGGTGATCGAGGAGATGAAGACGGTCGTGGGTATGGATGGGCCGGTGCTGTCTGCCTACGTGGCGGAGCAGTTGGGCATCCCGGATAAGGGTGAGCCGCAGTTCAAGAACATCACCGTGCCCATCGAGGTGTTCGAGGACATGTACGAACCGGCTCGCAAGGCGGCGAGCCTCATCATGGGCTTCCTTGGCATCGAGGAGGTGCTGGACGAGGAGGGGCTGGTGCAGCCGGGCATCTTCATGCGCGCCGTGCTGGACCTGCTCGACCCGCACACGCATGGCCCGTGGCGGGTGCTGGAGCTACTCACTCGGCATGGCTCCATCACGCCCGAGCAAGCGGCGCAGTTCAAGGTGTCATGGGAGGAGGATGGTTTGGCTGATCGTTGGGATGAGGTGAGTGGAAACAAAAGCTCAGGGTTCCCGGAGGTGGAGAGGGACGTGGTGGACGAGGTTTTGGAGGAGGTTGAGCGCACGCCGTTCTGAGGTATCATGACAGTTGATGGAGTACGCGGAGGCCCGCTCGAAGTTCTTCGTCTCACTGGCGAAAGAGCAAGGCTCATGGCTCGCTCGGTGTGAGGTGTGCCGGAGGCGGGCGGCGACGGACGTTCATCACATCCGCGGCAGGGAGGGCGACTTGCTCGTCAACCCTGCCTTCTTCTTGGGCGTGTGCCGCAGGTGCCACGACCGGATTGAGCACGCGCCGCAGTGGGCGGCTTCGCAGGGTTACACCATGACCCGTAACAGGATTCCGGAGGAGGAACCATGCCCCGAGGTAGGCAGAACAAGCAGTGGCTGAACATCGACGCTGGCGAGACTGTTGAGATCACGTTCTTGAGCGATGTGCGGCCGGTCATGAATGAGAGCAAGGGCTACATGCAGTATTTCTACGACGTGGAGCACAGCGGAGAGGAGTACGCCTTCGGTGCGTCGCCGGGCCTTCAGAATCTCCTGGAGGAGGACGGCGTGGGCGAGGGTGCGGTGGTGACGATCAAGCGCACCGGCACTGGCTTGGATACTCGCTGGCGGGTGAACACGACGAAGGCGGGGAAGTCGGCTGGCCGTGTGCCGGAGGCGTCCCGTGGCTCGTCTCGTGGCCCTGCGCCTGCTCGTGACATGAGCGTGGAGGACTTCAAGCAGGTGTTCCAGGCGATGTTGGCGCTGGTGCGGGAGGTGAACGAGGGTACGAAGGACGTGATGACGAACGATGGGTTGTACACGGCCGCGGCTGCGCTCGTGGCGCCTGCGTTGGCGCACTCGGTGAGCTTGCCTACTGGGAAGTCGCAGACCCCGGCGTCGTTTATCACGGATACGTTCAAGCGCGCCGGTATCAAGGCGGTGGAGTGGGAGACGCTGGCCGAGCACCTGTTCGGTCACGACCTGGAGGAAGTGAACCGGGACGATGCGACCACCTTGTGGACGTTGACGCAGGGGGGTAAAGACCTGGAGCCGCTGGTGGAGCAGTACCGCAGGATGATGGAGGAGGCGGCGGGCGAGGACATCGACGAGGACGCCTTGCCATTCTGAGGTAGGAGGGACAACCCCGCATGGCTAAGACACCGCAGCGTCACTGGGTACGCACCCCGCACGGCCACCAGGCCATCCGCGACCGCAACCAGGACTTGTACAACCGCATGCTGGTTCGGCGAGCGGCGCTGCGGGTCATCCTAGAGACCAACTACGGCATCCACCTGAACATGCGCCAGATCGGCGACATGCTCATCGCACAAGGCCACTCCGGCGGCGCCGGGGTCCTCCGTGACGACTTCCGCGAGATGAACGTGGAGCTGGTCAAGGCCACCGTGAACGGCAAGTCGGTGAAGTTCTACGCCATCAGCGCCCACGCTGCTGATCGCTCGCCGGAGGACATGCGGCACGCCGTGCCCTCGGACATCATCGAGAGCGAGGCGTACAAGGAGATTCTCCAGTGCGTCAGTGACGTGTTCCAGGACGGCAAGCGGGTGGTGATTCTCACCGCCTACGAGCGGGCGAAGCATCTAGCCCTGTGGCTGCGTAACTTGGGGTGGCCGGAGATTTGGTACATCGCGAAGGAGGACGGCAGCACGGTGGTGATCGAGACTCGTAGCGAGCAGCGGGCGAAGTTCTTGCTCAAGCGCATCTGGGGCTTCGCCCGCACCGAGGCGCCTGAAGCGTTTGAGGAGCACTGGGGAGGGAAGAAGGATGAGTGAGGAGAGACATGAGCATTGAAACGCCCGCAGCCCTGTTCGCCCTGAGTGACTTGGCCGAGCACACCGACGGCAGCGGCATGGCATGGGAAGCGTTCCGGGAAGTGGACGCCCACATCACGGCGCTGCAAGCCGAGGTCGAGCGTCTCCAGGCTCGCGAGCGGGCAGACGCGTTCACCTGTGCCGCGCTAACCGGCCTGCTGGCGAACCCCGGCATGGTTGACACGATGCCGCCCGAAACGGAGCGGTGGATAGCCGAGCAAGCGATTCGCGTGGGTACCCTGACGGCCGCTCTCGCTGCCGTGAGCGCGGAGGCGGAGGACGCATGAGCCAAGAGGGTAACTTCAAGCGGCTGGACGAGCACATCGTCCGCGCCACGCGCTTCATCACACAAACCGAACTCGACGAGGTCGGCGCCAGGGCCATAGAGGAGGTGGTAGCCAGGCTAGAGGAGCGGTTCCCGGGACCGGCGGCGATTCAGTTCGTGCAGCGGGTCGCCCACGGCATGGAAGTGTTCATGTACGGGGAGTGGAACAAGGAAGAAGGCGAAGAGCTGTGACCCACGGAAGGGGTAACGCATGAAGTACACATCACCAGAGCGCATCATCGACGCTGTCAACGAGCACCTGCTCTCCCTGCGACGGGAGGGTGGGCGCGTCGCCGTCGAGTTCGAGAGCATCCAGGAGGTGGAGGAGCGACCGAACCCGATCAGACTCTCCAACTCCGGCAAGTGCCCACGCCAGATGGCGTACCTGAAGCACGTGCCCGAGGAGGCGGAGGAACTCGACGCACGAGCCTTGAACGTCTTCCTTCTCGGCGACCTCATCCATGACATGGAGCGCAGCCTTATCAGCGTCGTCACGCCACTCACTGACGTGGAGGCAGAGGCGTGGTTCGACTTGGGCGAGGGGTACCCGAAGGTGCGGGGGCGCATGGACGGGAAGGTGCAGCTCAAGAAGGGCGCCGCCATCCTGGATATCAAGTCCACCGCCACCCGTGGCTTCACGGAGATGGTGAAGAACGGCCCCCGCTTCGACCACCTGTGCCAGCTCAACGCCTACCTCGACGCCGAGGGGCTGGAGCATGGCATCCTCTGGGTTTACAACAAGGACACCAGCCACCGGCACGCGTTCGAGGTGGAGCGGGACCCGGAAATCGTGGAGGGTGTGCGTGCTCGCTTCCGCTCCGTGATCGACAGCGCCGGGTTGGATGACCTGCCTGAGCGCATGTATGAGCCGATGCCTGAGATGCGGAAGATGAAGCCTACCGGGCGCGAGTACCTTCCGTGGCAGTGCACGTACTGCCCGTTCACGGAGCGGTGCTGGTCGAGCGAGGGCTTCGGCCTGGTGTTCGAGTCGAACCGACCCCGTTGGCTGAAGGCGGCGCCCGAGGAGGAGGCATCATGAGCAACCAAGAGGCTGAAGATTCTTGGGAAGGGGGAAGAATGAAATGGAGTAAGGCGACCGTGCAGTCGGAGCGCTACGGCCAGCACATCGTCCGCGTTCCCTATGGGGAGAGCGAGCGGCTATATCTACACGCCCCGGCTAAGAACGCACCGCCGGACGTGTTCACTTGGGACAGGAGGCGCCGAAGGTGGCTGCGCATTACGTGGTGGGGCGAGTCGGCATCAAAGGCGATAGCAGCTATCAAGCGTTTCAAGGAGGAGGAATGACCAGACCACCGACAGTCAGCCACAACGAAGTCGTTGACATGACCTACGACTGCCCAGACGAGGGGCTCAGGGCGGTCGCCTTGGCGCTCGTCACTATCTCCGAGCAGCTCGACCGGGTGATTCAACTGCTTGAGCCAGAGAGCCCTTCGGCGGCCCTTGGCCGAGCCCTCGATAGGGCCAAGGAAACTGGTGACGAGGCCGTCCTGCACTGGGTAAAGCTCGTGCGCGAAAATGCAGAGGCAGGGGAATGACCAACCCATCTATAGGCTTCCCGACGTACGGCGTGCGCAGCACCACCTGGAACGACGTGCGCAAGGCGCTCACCGTACTCGGCGGCGAGGAGAAGCGCATCGCCACTGGCCACAACGGCGTGGTGTACGCGCTACCAACAGGCGACGTTTACACCGGCAAGCCGCCGGGGAAGGAGAAGCGATCAAAGCTGGTCATGAAGGAGGGTGTGCGGCAACTGCTGTACACCCTCGACAAGCTCGAAGTCCCGGCGCCCCTGTTCCTGGGGGTGCTGGAGAGCATCGGCGGCGTCACGTGGTACCAGCGGGACGATGAGGTGGAGCGCATCGCTCACTACCTGCGAGAGCGCAGGCCGAAGCTGTCGTGCCCGGAGGAGTGGGCGGCGGCGAACAAGGAGTACGCACAGTGGGTGCGGGACCAGGCGCGCGAGCGGGTAGCCGCTCAGGAGGAGGGGGATATGGAAGCCAAGGAGCACACGTTTCAGACGCCGGATATCATCAGCCTCGCAGGATTGACGATGGAGGACCCGAATCGCAAGCGGGCGGTGACGTTCATCGGGAACAACGCGCAGCGGCGCAAGGGCATCTTCGAGCGGTTGGAGCGCAAGGGTGACATGAAGGTCATCAAGGGCGGCGCGAAGTTCGGGGACAGGTACCTGTTCACGGAGACGGGAGCGCTGGTGGTGGCTGAGGAGGTCGCGAAGAAGTATGCCTCTCCTGCCCCCGCCCCTGCTCCGCAGGCGCCCCCTGCCCCGCCCGAGGCCCCGGTGCCCACCCCCGCCCCTCCGGCGCCTCCTCAGCACGTGGAGCGGCGTGAAACGGGCAGTCTTGCAGCGCTCGCTCTGCGCTTGTGCTTCCACCATGGCGTGGAGCCGGTGCTCGACGGCGACCGCATCAACGTGCAAGGGTCGCTGGAGCGGGTCGTGAGTGAACTGCGGCCCATGCGATGATGGCTCGTAGAGAGGAAGGCGCATGAAGGATGGATTTGACCTTGACCTCCACCGGGAAGCCAAGCAGGCGTTCAACCGCTTCATCAAAGGAGCCAGCATCCACGTCCGATCAGACATCGCCCGCATCTGCGCCGACTACAGCCAGCTCAACGACTACTACGAAGCCGCGCAAGATCGAGGAGATGCGGGAGGA
>SKOF01000419.1 GCA_007120155.1 Thioalkalivibrio sp.
AAAACGCCTCCGGGCGGCTGCTCGATGCGCGCATCAGTGACGCCGATGTGCGCATTGCCGATTACCGGGCCGCGGAACTGGAGGTGCGGGGACAGGCGCGTGGGCCCCTGTCCGATATGCTGCACTATGTGCGCGAGAGCCCCCTGGTGAGCGGCCTGGACGGCCTGCTGGATGACACCCTTGCCGAAGGCGACAGCCGGCTGGATCTGGCGCTGGCGATGCCGCTGTATCGGGGTGGTGGCGGTCCGGCCGCCACGCGCGTCTCCGGTGCGGTGGAACTGGACGGCAACCGGCTGCGCCTGGAGGGGCAGCCGGTGGATTTCACCCGGGTGACCGGCCGCGTGGCCTTCACCGAGGCCACGGTGAGTGCCGAGCAGGTGCAGGCCCGCTTCAACGACGAATCCCTGACCCTGGATGCCAGCCTGCCGGACGGCGGGCCGCTCACGGTGCGTGCGGAGGGCATGCAGCCGGTGGCGGCGCTCGCGGCGCATCTGCCGAACTATCTGAGGCCCCACCTGCGTGGCCGGTCACACTGGAGCGGGGAGTTCACGGCGCCGATCGACGGCAGCGGAAGCCCCCGCTTGCGCCTGGAGTCCATGCTCGAGGGGGTGACCTCGGAACTGCCCGAACCCCTGGCCAAGACATCGGGTGTCCGGGTACCCCTGAACGTAGAGGTACCACTGGGGCCGACCGGGGACCCCGTGCACCTGCGTTACGGCACCATCCTGTCGGGCGTGCTGCAACCGGACAACGACGGTTTGAGCGGTGAACTGCGCTTCAATGCAGGGGATGCCCGCATGCCGGAGGCGGGCCTCCGTATCGCGGGGCGCATGGAGCGCGTCAACCTGGATGCATGGCGCGCGGTGGCCGAAGCGCATCCGGCCGACGCCGTCGAGCCGCCTCCCGGAAGCCGTGTCAGCGCGATCGATCTCCATGCGGGTGAGGTGTTCAGCGGTGCACGGGTGTTGCGGGAAGTTCATCTGAGCGCCCTGCGCGGCCGCGAACGCTGGCAGGTCCGGGTGGATTCGGCGGCGCTGCGGGGTGAGCTGCAGATCCCCCGGGAGCTTCGAGGGGCCGCCCCGCTGACATTCAACCTGGAGCGGGTGGATCTGGACCGGATGGCGGCACCCGGTGCGGGTGTTGCTTCCGGGTTGTCCCGCCTGGACCCCCGCACACTGCCCGGGCTGCGGGGTGGCATACGGGAACTCGTGCACGACGGACGCAGGTTCACCGACCTGCGGATTGAAGCCACCCCCATGCGTGACGGCATACAGGTTCACCACCTGCAGGTGGGCAGTGCCGGTGGACATTCCAGCCTGCGTATCACCGGGGATTGGCGCATGGCGGCCCGGGACCGGCATCAGACCCGGCTGCGTTACGATCTGAGAACCTCTCATCTGGGGCTGATGCTCACTGATCTGGGGTTTCAGCACGGCTTCGATCAGGGAGAGGGGAAGATGGAGGGCCAGGTGCGCTGGCCCGATGCACCCACGCATTTCACCTGGGACGGCCTACAGGGTGACGGGCGTGTGGACATGAGCGACGGCCGCCTGGTCGAGGTGGATCCGGGCGCGGGACGGTTGCTGGGATTGTTCAGCCTGAACATGCTGCCCCGCCGGCTCGCCCTGGATTTTCGCGACGTGTTCCAGCGGGGTTTCCTGTTCGACAAAATGGAGGGCACGATCCATCTGGTGGGAAGCGACGCCTACACGTCCGATCTGCGCATCCAGGGTGTGGCGGCCAACGTGGAGATCGAAGGTCGTACCGGCATCGTCGCGCGGGATCACGACCAGCGTATCGTCGTGACACCCAGGGTGGGCGGCGCCCTCCCGGTGGCGGGCGCCCTGCTCGGTGGTCCCATGGCGGGTGCCGCGGTGTTCATTCTCGACCGTGTCCTTGGCATGGGACGCAGCATCGATGCGGCGGCCCGGGTGGAATACCGCGTCACCGGTACCTGGCAGGATCCGGTGGTGGAGACCCTGGCCAGGCCGGCGGGCGATGAGCCGCCGGGATAGGGCCTTGCAGGTTTGCATAGCCGGATAGGCGATCACGATGCCGGTTGGTATAGTGGTGTCATGTTGATGAAGCCGCTTCGCATCCTCTGTCTGTCCCTCCTGCTCGCCGCCGGCCCGACCGTCGCACAGGCCGTGCTCGTGGTGGATGCCGAGACCTGGTCGACGCCGCGCAGCGCCGAGTACCTCATTCAGCTCACACCCCTGCGCGAGGCGGTGGCAGCCCTGCAGGGCGGCGAAGACCGCCGCCTGACCATTCGCCACCCGGCGAGTGAACAGGGTGAGTTCTGGGCGGCGGAACTGCGCGACTGGCTGGTGGCCCTGGGCGTCCCCTCACTGCGTATCCATGTGGAAGCGGACGCATCGGTGCACGAGCAGCTGGATCTGGTGATCCATCCCTGAAACCTCTGAGCGGTGAAGCCTGATGCCATGCAAAGCGAAGCCCCAGTGACCCGTGTGGCCGCCATCCAGATGGCCTCGGGGCCCAACGTGGTCGCCAACCTCTCCGAGGCAGGGCGCCTCATCTCGGAGGCCGCTGCCGCCGGTGCGCGCCTGGTGGTGCTTCCGGAGAACTTCGCCCTCATGGGCATGACCGAGGCGGACAAACTTGCCGAGGCCGAGGAGGACGGCCGGGGGCCGCTTCAGGCGTTCCTCGCGGAACAGGCGCAGCGTCACGGGTTATGGCTGGTGGGCGGCACGATTCCCATTGTCAGTGACGATCCCAACCGGGTGTTCGGATCCAGCCTGCTGTTCAGCGACCTGGGGGAGCGTGTGGTCCGCTACGACAAGATTCACCTGTTCGACGTACAACTTCCGGAAGGCGAGGAGTCCTACAATGAATCCGAGACCACGGCCCCGGGGGACCGGGCGGTAGTGGTGGAGACGCCGTTCGGGCGGCTGGGCATCGCCGTGTGTTATGACCTGCGCTTCCCGGAACTGTTTCGCGAGATGCTGGACCAGGGCATGGAGATCCTGGCATTGCCCGCGGCCTTTACCGCCATCACCGGCAGGGCCCACTGGGAGGCCCTGATCCGCGCACGAGCCATCGAAAACCAGATCTATGTGATCGCGGCGGCCCAGGGCGGGTTTCATGTCAACGGCAGGGAGACCCATGGCGACAGCATGGTGGTGGATCCCTGGGGCCAGGTGCTGGATCGGCTGGCCCGCGGCTCCGGGGTGGTGTCGGGCGAGATGGACCCGGAGCGGCTTGCCGCGGTTCGCAGAAGTTTCCCGAGCATCAGCCACCGTCGCCTGAGCTGCGGGATCCGCTGAGCCCCGGGCTCCGATGGACAGTGCGGGCCAAAGGCCACGCAATCGGCGGGTTGAATTGGTGCGGTACAAGCCCCACTGTGAATGACGTATACACCCCCCTTTCCCCCGGAGATCACCCCCGAATGTCCCAGGTCCTGCAGATCGCCAAGCAACAGTTCATGGAGCCCGCGGGCCTGACCGAGGGCGATCTGGACCGGGCGCTGGGCGGGCTTATGGGGCCCGGAATCGACGGGGGCGACCTGTATTTTCAGCTCACCCGTCACGAGTCCTGGTCGCTTGAGGACGGCATCGTCAAGGACGGCAGTTACAACATCGAGCAAGGTGTCGGCGTGCGCGCCCTGAGCGGCGACAAGACCGGCTTCGCCTACTCGGACGACATCAGGATGCCCACTCTGCTGGAGGCTTCCGCTGCCGCCCGGGCCATCGCGCGCCAGTCTGTATCGGGCCAGGTGGCCGTGCGCCGCAACCAGGACGGCCATCAGCTGTACGCGCCGCTGGATCCGCTGGCCACCCTGGACGAGCAGGCCAAGATTGATCTGCTGCACCGTGTGGATGCCGAGGCCCGCCGCCTGGATCCTCGTGTTAGTCAGGTGATGGTCAGCCTCAACGGTGTGCATGAAGTGATCATGGTGGCCAATACCGACGGCACCCTGGCCGCCGACGTGCGCCCGTTGGTGCGCCTGAGTGTCAACGTGATCGTGCAGGGCAAGGACGGGCGTCGGGAGCAGGCCTCCGGCGGCGGCGGCGGCCGCGTGGGCTACGCGTATTTTCTCGACGAGGATCGGGCGCTGGGATATGCGCGCGAGGCCGTGCGTCAGGCGCTGGTGAACCTGGAGGCCGTGGATGCCCCCGCCGGCACCCTGACCGTGGTGCTCGGACCCGGCTGGCCGGGCGTGTTGCTGCATGAGGCGGTGGGCCACGGGCTGGAGGGCGATTTCAACCGCAAGGGCACTTCGGTCTTCAGCGGGCGTATCGGGCAGAAGGTGGCCGCCGATGGCGTGACGGTGGTGGATGACGGCACGCTCAGGGACCGGCGCGGATCGCTCAACGTGGACGACGAGGGCACGCCCACGGAGTGCACCACGCTGATCGAGGATGGCGTGCTGCGCGCCTTCATGCAGGATCGCCTGAATGCCCGGCTGACGGGCGTCCCCGCCACCGGCAACGGCCGGCGTGAGTCCTATGCCCACCTGCCCATGCCGCGCATGACCAACACCTACATGCTGGCGGGCGCGCACGATCCGGGCGAGATTCTGGAGAGCGTGGAGCGGGGGCTCTACGCGGTGAACTTCGGCGGTGGCCAGGTGGACATCACATCCGGGAAGTTCGTGTTCTCGGCTTCCGAGGCCTACCTCATCGAGAACGGCCGGGTGACCCGGCCGGTGAAAGGGGCCACCCTGATCGGCAACGGCCCCGAGGTGCTGACCCGGGTATCCATGGTGGGCAACGATCTGGAGCTCGACGCCGGCGTGGGTACCTGCGGCAAGGAGGGCCAGAGCGTGCCCGTGGGCGTCGGCCAACCGACCCTTCGGGTGGACGGACTGACCGTGGGCGGCACCAGCACCTGAACCGCAGCAGTCCGGCTTCCGGACTTCAACTCGCGTGCATCCGCGCACGTTCGCTGAGGTAGCGGAACAGGGCCCGGGAGGCGCTCTTGCGGGCCGCCGGGGTGGGCGCATTGCTTGCGCTGTCGATGAGAGCACGCAGCTTCCCGGCATCGCTGTCCGGGTGTTCGGCGAGCCAGGCATCGAGGGCCTCGGCGCCCTCGGTGAGCAGCCGTTCGCGCCATGTCTCCAGGCCCTTGAAGGCCCGGGCGGCGTGCTGGCGATCCTGCTCCCGCCGGGCCAGCGCGGCCCGGATGGGTGCGATGTCGATCTTGCGCATCAGCTTGCCGATCAGTTGGCGCTGTCGGCGCAGGGCGCCGTGCTGGTGGATCCTGCGGGCGGCGCGGATCGCATCCACGAGGGATTCGGGCAGATCCAGGGCCTCGAGTTCGTCCTCCTTGAGTGCGATCAGCCGCTCACCCAGGCGCTGAGCCTCCTCGGCCTCGCGCTTGAGCTGGCTGCGGCTGATATAGTCGTCGTCTTCACTCATGGGTGCCTCTGCACGAAGGGAGAGGGTCCGTATACGAACCGCCTGAAAAGCCTGACCGCGAAGGGCGCAAAGGACGGACGCGAATGGAATCGCCTGCTCAGGAACGCCCTGGCGATCCTTGTGCAGTCCTTCGCGGTCAGGCTTTTCGGAAGTCTGCCTTGCATTGACTCGCGGGGTGCATCTTACAACGATCAGGAGAGCCCGGGTCCCCGGGGCCCGCTCTCCAGACACTCGGGAATATACATGACAGCCATCCAAACACTCCCCAGGGACCAACGCACCATGGAGCAGATCGTCGAGCAGATGCTGGACGAGGCCCGCAAGGCCGGTGCCAGCAGTGCCGAGGCGGCCGCCAGCAATGATCTGGGTCTGTCGGTGAATGTACGCATGGGTGAGGTTGAGACCCTGGAGCACCACAAGGATCAGGGTGTGGCCATCACGGTCTACTTTGGCCAGCGCAAGGGTACGGCCAGCACCTCGGACCTGAGCCGCGAGGCACTGCGCGAGGCGGTGCATGCTGCCTGCCGCATCGCGCGCTATACGGCGCAGGATGATTGCGCGGGCCTGGCCGATCCGGATCTCATGGCCGGCGACTGGCCGGACCTGGACCTGGATCACCCGTGGGATCTGTCCGTGGAGCGGGCCATCGAGCTGGCGCAAAGCTGCGAGGCCGCGGCCCGGGATCATGATGCGCGCATCATCAATTCCGAAGGCGCCTCGACCAACACGCTTCGGGGACTGGTGGTCTACGGCAACACCCACGGCTTCCTGGGGGCCTATACGGCGACCCGTCACTCCATCAGCTGTTCGGTGGTGGCCGCGGACGAAAAGGGGATGCAGCGGGATTACTGGTATTCCGTATCCCGGGACGCCAATGGCCTTCAGACGCCCGAATCCGTGGGTCTCGAGGCCGCACGGCGCGCCGTACGGCGCCTGGGCGGACGGCGCCTGTCCACGCGCCAGTGCCCCGCCGTGTACGTGCCCGAGACGGCCCGCTCCCTGGTCGGGCATTTCGTGAGCGCGGTGCGTGGCGGAGCGCTGTACCGCAAGGCGTCCTTCTTGGTGGATGCGCTCGGCGAGGACGTGTTCCCGTCCTTCGTGCGCATCCACGAACAACCTCATCTGCCCCGTGCGTTGGGCAGCGTGCCCTTCGACAGCGAGGGTGTGGCGACCCGGCCCAGGGACATCGTGACGGGCGGGGTGCTCGAGGGCTACGTGCTGGACAGCTATTCGGCCCGGAAACTGGGCATGACCACCACCGGAAATGCCGGCGGCGTGCACAATCTCACCATGGAACCCGGCGAGCAGGATCTGGACGGCCTGCTGAGGGTCATGGGCACCGGCCTGCTGGTCACCGAACTCATCGGCCATGGGATCAACATGGTGACCGGTGACTATTCCCGGGGGGCGGCCGGTTTCTGGGTGGAGGACGGCGAGATCCGGTATCCCGTCGAGGAGATCACCGTGGCCGGCCATCTGAAGAAACTGTTCAAGGGTATCCGGGCCGTGGGTAATGACGTGAACGTGGACAGCAACATCCGCACCGGTTCGTTGCTGCTGGAGCAGGTCACCGTGGCGGGGGAATGAGGAGGCAGGATTATAAAGTTCAAAGTTCAAAGTTCAAAGCAAATCGGCAGGTGAGCGGTTGCGGTTGGCGCCCAACCCCGTTGAACGTTGAACCTTGAATTATGCTTTCCCGCTCCTTCGGCTGGATCAGGGCATGCAATTACGGTTAATCTGCGGGGTGTCTGCAAGCGCGAATCGGAAGGCGGCCCATGCGCAACACACGCAACGCCCTGATCTGGATGAGCCTGTTCCTGCTGGCGGTGGCCCTCGTGGTGGGTCTTCTGATCATGCCGCTGACCCGGGCCTTCATGGCCAACCCGGTGTTCAACGGCATGATCCTGATGGTGCTGCTGGCGGGGCTGGTGATCAACTACCGGCAGGTGATCATCCTTGCGCCGGAGGTGCGCTGGATCGAGCGTTTCCGTCGTGCCGATGCACCGGATGCCGCCGCGATCCCCCGGACCCGTCTTTTGGGCGCCATGGCCCGGCTGCTCACCGGCCGTCACGGCGAACAGTTCACCCTTTCCACCACGTCGCTGCGTACCCTGCTGGACGGGATCCGCTCCCGCCTGGACGAATCCCGCGACATCTCGCGCTACATCATCGGCCTGCTGGTGTTTCTCGGCCTGCTGGGGACGTTCTGGGGCCTGCTTGAAACCCTGGGCGGGGTCAGCGCGGTGATCTCGGGTCTGAATCTGGGCGGCGAAGACGTCAGTACCGCCTTCAGGGGGCTGCAAGCGGGCCTCGAGGCACCCCTGTCCGGGCTTGGCACCGCCTTCAGTTCGTCCCTCTTCGGGCTTGCCGGCGCCCTGGTGCTGGGGTTCATCGATCTGCAGTCAGGGCATGCCCAGAACCGTTTCTACAACGAGCTCGAGGAGTGGCTGGCCGGGCAGACCCGGCTGTCCAGCGGCGGTCTGGGGACGGAAGGTGAGGGCAGCGTGCCCGCCTATATCCAGGCCCTGCTGGAGCAGACCGCCGACAGTCTGGACAAGCTGCAGCGCGTCATGGCCAGAGGCGAGGACAACCGGCGATCGGCGGAGCAGCGTCTGGAGGGCCTCATCGAGGAGGTGGGCGCCCTTGCGGAACAGTCGCGCAGTGACCACAAGGCCATGATGAACATGGTTCGCACCCAGGGCGAACTGCAGGGTGTTCTGCAGGCCCTGGCACAGTCCACCGAGTCCACTTCCGCCACCGACGGGCAGATCCGCGACCAGCTGCAGCATCTGACCCAGACCCTGGACGCCATGCGCCAGGAACTGGGCGCGGACCGCACCCAGCTCAATGATGTTCTTCGTGAGGAGATCCGCCTGCTGGCGCGCACCCTGGCGCGCGCGGGAGACCAACCCGGCAGGGGTTAATCATGCTCTCTACTTTCCGCCGCCGCAGCCGCAGCACCGACATCTGGCCGGGCTTCGTGGACGTGCTGGCCACGGTGGTGCTGGTGTTCGTCTTTCTGTTGATGCTTTTCGTGGTGGCGCAGTTCTACCTCTCGGATGTCCTTTTCGAACGCCATCGTGCACTGGAGACCCTGCAGGAACGGGTGACCCAGCTGGCGGACACCCTGTCCATGCGCGAGGCCGAGGCCGAGGCCCTGCAGGAGCGCGTGCGGGCCCTGACCGGCCGGTTGCAGGTGACCCTGGCCGAGCGCCATCAGCTGGAGGAGAGCCTGGCCGAGGCCCAGGCCGAGATGCGCGAGCAGGACGAGACCCTGGAGGCGCGTTTGCTGGAAATTGCCTCGCTCCAGGAAGACATCGACGCCCTGCGGCGGGTGCGTGAGGCCCTCGAATCCCAGGTCGGCCGTCTCGCCGGGGAGCTGGATGAAAGTCGCGAGATCGTGGGTCAGTTGCGCGACCGCAGTCAGGCCCTGGAGGCGCGTCTGGCCGAGGCGGAGGAAACCACGCTGCTGGCCCAGCGGGAAATCGAGGCGCGGGAGATCCGTATCCAGGATCTGGTCGCCGTGGTGGAGGAAAGGGATCAGGCACTGGTGGAGGAACGCCGCCTGACCGCCGATGCACAGGCCAGGGTGGATGCCATGCGTCGGCAGATGGAGGCCCTGGAGCAGCAGCTTGCCCTGCTGAACGAGGCCCTGCGGGCACGCGAGTCCACCATCGCGGAACAGCGCGTCGAGATCGCCGATCTGGGCGAGCGCCTTAACCTGGCGCTCGCCGAGGAGGTGCGTGAGTTGTCCCGGTACCGCTCCGAGTTCTTCGGGCGCCTGAGGGAGGTGCTGTCGGATGTGGAGGACATCCAGATCGTCGGGGACCGGTTCCGGTTCCAGTCGGAACTGTTCTTCGAGACCGCTTCGGCCGACATCGGTGCGGACGGCCGTGAAAGGCTCGACCGTGTGGCGCAGCTCATCCGGGACGTGGATGCGCGCATCCCGGACGATATCGGCTGGGTGCTGATGGTGGAGGGCCACACGGACCGGCGTCCCATCCGCACCGAGCAGTTTCCGTCCAACTGGCAGCTCTCCACGGCCCGGGCGCAGAGCATCGTCGAGTACCTCATCGGCCGCGGGGTGCCGCCCCGACGGCTTGCCGCGGCGGGTTTCGGCGAGTATCACCCGGTGGCGCCGGGCGATACGGAAGAGGCTCTGGCACGCAACAGGCGCATCGAGATGCGCCTGACGAGTGCCCCCAATTAAGCGGGAACCGCCGGTCGCCCGCGCCGCAGTGCCGCGATGGAACCTGCGCACGTCATGAATCATCGGCTCATGAACGCCCTGCAGACGGCCCTGCTGGTCTCGGGACTGATGGGATTGCTGGGCGTGGTGGGCTGGCTGATCGGTGGGGGATCCTACGCCCTGATGGCGATGGGCGCCGTGTGTCTCCTGTACGTCTTCAATCCGGCGGTTTCGCCGGCACTGGTCATGCGTCTGTACCGGGCCCGGCGCCTGGATGCGCGCGTGGCCCCGGTGCCTGTGGCCATCATGGAGCAGCTGGCAGAACGGGCCGGGCTGCCGGCCACACCCACGCTCCACTACGTGCCCAGCCGGGTGATGAATGCCTTCTCCGTGGGGGATCGCCGGCAGGCGGCCGTGGCCGTCTCCGACGGACTGCTGCGGGGCCTGGATCTGCGCGGTCTCACCGCGGTGCTGGCGCACGAGGTCAGCCACATTGCGCATAATGATCTGCACACCATGACATTCGCGGATCTCTCCAGCCGGCTGACGGGTGTCCTGTCACTGGTGGGGCAAGGCCTGCTGCTGGTCAACCTGCCGCTGCTGATCATGGGCGAGCAGACCATCAGCTGGCTGGCCATCGCCCTGCTGGTCTTCGCGCCCACACTGAGCGCACTGCTCCAGTTGGCCCTCTCGCGCAGCCGCGAATACCAGGCGGATCTGGGCGCCGTCATGCTGACCGGCGACCCCGAAGGCCTGGCTTCCGCCCTGGCGAGGCTCGAATCGGTGCAGGGAGGCATGCTGGAGCGGGTTCTCCTACCCGGCTGGCGAATCCCGGAACCCTCCTGGCTGCGCACGCATCCGCCTACGGAACGGCGCATCGAACGGATCATGGCACTTCAGCCGACGCCGGCTATCCGCCCGCTGACCGTTCCCGCCCGATTCGACCCGCATCCCCTGTTGCGCACCGATCTGCGCAGGCCGGGCTGGCGCATCGGCGGTACGTGGTTCTAGCCGCAGATCCGACCTCCCTCCGCTTCGGCCGCCGCGGTGTTTCGTCAGGCCCGCTCGGCAGGGGTCTCGTCCCGATCCTCGGTTTCCGACCGGATCCGGAGTTCCATGGGCGGCACGCTGCGCGCGACCCGGTCTCCCAGTTCGAAGACGGCCAGCCCGGTTATCACCAGGCCCGCTCCCGAAACCACCAGCAGGCTCAGTGGCTCGTCGTTGAGCCTGTGCCCCAGCAGCAGGGCGGCCACCGGGGTGATCAGGGTAATCAGCGCCACGCGCGTTGCATCCACGCGACCCAGCACGTAGTAGTACAGGGAGAAGCCGAGCACGGAGCCGATCACCCCCAGGTAGAGGATCGATGCAAGCGCGCGTTCCGGAAGCGAGGCCGGCCAGTTGCCGTCGAACACCGCCCAGGTGGCCACGAGCAGCGGCGTGGACAGGGCTAGGCCGCCGGCCACCAGGGCCAGGGGCCGGACATGGGCTCCCAGGCGCTTGGTCCAGACGGCGCTTGCCGCGTGGATGAGGGTGGCGAGCAGCACGGCGGCAATCCCGGCGGCCGCCTGTCCGTGGGCGGACGCCCCGCCGCCGAAGATCGCCGCAAGTCCGCCCGCGCCCAGCAGGGCACCTGCCAGGCGCACCCGGGTCAGCCCCTGCCCAGGGAGCCACAGGGCCGCCATGGCGCCGGTGGCGATGGGCGTGAAGCCGAAGATCACCGAGATCCATCCCGAGGGGATCTGCTGCGCGGCCCAGTAGGTGCTGAGCATCGCGCCGTAGATCCCCAGCCCCACCACCGCGTAGACGACCAGGGCATCCCGTCGCCAGACTCGCACCCCGCACAGACGCGCGACGGCCAGCGCCAGCACCGTGCCGATGGCCATGCGTGCGGCCACGCCGAACAGGAAGCCGGGGCCTTCGCCGCTCCACTGAATGGCGAGCGGGGTGGTGGCCCAGATGAGGATCACGCCCAGATAGGCAGCCGGGACGGACATGGCGGTTCGCGCCTCCTTTGGTCTGTGTCGGTGAAAACAAAAAGGGGCCGCAGGTGTATGCCTGCGGCCCCTCGGGGCAAATCCGGATGAACGGTTGTCTGGTGTGGTTACGTTTCTCCGAATGGCGCGCGCAGGCGATGCCGGCTTGCCAGCCAGTCACGCATGCGTCGGGCCTGTACGAAGAGCGTACTCATGCGGGTAGTGTCCGATTGAAGCGGGAGGGAGTCAAGAGCCGGCGCACGCGCACATGCCGCGTTGCGGATGCCTGATGCGCGCCGGTCGAGGCGCGCAATGCGTTCGGGACCCTGCGCCCCGGGCCCGTCCAACGGTATCGCGCGTGATCGGGACATCAGTGCCAGTCCAGCCCGGTGATATTGAGCACGTACACGCGCCCGTCGGCTTCGTAGTCGAAGCGTACCGGAACGTAGTGCAGGTCGCGTGCGAACCAGGCACTGAGCCCGATCCCGCGGTCGTCGTCGCGCCGGGTCACCTTGACGGTGTCCAGGCGACCCAGCTCCGTTTCCAGGCGTTCGGTGCCTTCGTGCACTACGCCATACTCGCGCACCCGGTCCCTTTCGATGATTTCCACCGATTGAAGGGGTTCGGCAACACCGGTGCGCAGCTCCTGCATGATCACCAGCAGGACCGAAAGATAGTCCAGGGTCCCGTCGTTGACCGGCACCGAGAACCGCTCCCCGTTTTCGGTTCCTTCGGCCATGCCGGTTTCCCAGTCGATGCGGGTGTGCACCTCGCGGCTGCGCCTGGGCTGGGTCCGGCTGTGGTGGCTCTCCAGGAGCCGGAGCCCCTCCGGGCCGTTGTATATGATGGTTTCCCGGGACAACTCAAAACGCCCGAACAGGCGAAGGAAGCCCAGGATCCGGGCATCCAGGCTCATGCGCACGCGACCGGG
This sequence comes from Thioalkalivibrio sp., assembly GCA_007120155.1. Classification (GTDB taxonomy): domain Bacteria; phylum Pseudomonadota; class Gammaproteobacteria; order Ectothiorhodospirales; family Ectothiorhodospiraceae; genus Thioalkalivibrio_A. The sequence goes on from SKOF01000419.1 coordinate 12,472, forward strand.
TTCATAGTTCACGGAGCTGCGGGTCTTGAGGGTATTGCCGTAGGCGAAGGCCTCGTAGAAGGCCGTGTACGGCGGCGGCATCGCCAGGGAGGGGGCGGCGGCGAACATCAGTGCGATCCCGGCGATGATGGGTTTCCAGTGCATTGCCTCATTTCTCCCGAGGGCTGTCCGGTATCGTGTCCAGATCCAGGGGCGCCCGGATCGGCCGGCCGTCGAGGCGGACCTGGTCGTCATCCAGTCTCAGGCGGCCCTCGCCGAACATACCCACCACCATGGGGTAAAGCTCGTACTCCCGGGCCTGTACGCGTGCGGCGAGGCGCTCTGGGGTATCGTCGGCCAGCACGGGAACCCGCGCCTGCATGATCACCGGGCCGCCGTCCAGCTCGTTGTTGACGAAGTGCACACTGGCGCCATGTTCCCGAACTCCGGCCCGCAGTGCACGTTCGTGAGTCCTGAGGCCGCGAAAATCCGGCAACAGCGACGGATGAATGTTGACCATCCTGCCGGCGAAGTGTTCCACGAAGCCCGGCGTGAGGATGCGCATGAATCCGGCCAGCACCACGAGCCCGGGGTCGTAGGTTTCGATACAGGCCTGCAGGGCCTCGTCGAAGCTTTCCCGGTCTGGATAGGCGGTGTGGTCCAGCGTGTGTATCGGGATCCCGGCCCGCTCGGCCCGCGCCAGACCGGGTGCGCCGGGCCGGTTGCTGATCACCGCGGCGATTCGAACCGGAATGGTTCCCGCTTGTGCGGCGTCGATGAGGGCCTGAAGATTCGTGCCGGCACCGGAGATGAGTACCACCACCGGCAGCAGGTCATGCCCCATCAGTTCGAAACCAGTTCCACGCGAGGCGGCGTCGCGTCGCCCGCGGTGATCCTGCCGACGGGCCAGGCGTCGATCCCTGCCCGGGCCAGAAGACCGGTCGCATCGTCCACGCCGTCAGCGGGGAGGATCACCGCCATGCCGATGCCGCAGTTGAAGGTGCGCAGCATTTCCTGTTCGGTCACCCTGCCCGCCGACTGCAGCCACTCGAACACCGGCGGGCGGGTCCAGGCGGTGGGGTCCAGGGATGCGCAGGTACCGGGTGGCAGCACCCGGGGGATGTTCTCCAGCAGTCCGCCGCCGGTGATGTGGGCCAGGGCATGGATCGGTTGCCGCGACATGAGTTCAAGCAGCGGGCGCACGTAGATGCGGGTGGGGGCGAGAAGGGCATCGCCAAGACTCACTTCGCCGCAGGCCTGTTGCAGATCCGCGCCGCTCACCTCCAGCACCTTGCGGATCAGCGAGTAACCGTTTGAGTGGGGTCCGGAGGAGGCGAGACCCAGTATGATATCCCCTTCGCGCACCAGGCTGCCGTCGAGAATGCGGGATTTCTCCACGATGCCCACGGCGAAACCCGCCAGATCGTAGTCCCCGCCTTCGTACATCCCGGGCATCTCGGCGGTCTCGCCGCCGACCAGGGCACAGCCTGCCTGCTCGCAGCCGTCGGCGATGCCCTTGACCACGTCGGCGGCCACCTCCACATCCAGCCGCCCGGTGGCGTAGTAGTCGAGGAAGAACAGGGGTTCGGCACCCTGAACGATGATGTCATTGACGCACATGCCCACCAGGTCAATCCCGATGGTGTCGTGGCGGTTCATTTGCATGGCGAGGCGAAGCTTGGTGCCCACGCCGTCGGTGCCCGATACCAGCACCGGTTCCCTGAATCGGTCCACGGGCAGCTCGAACAGCGCACCGAACCCCCCCAGTCCGGCCAGGACGCCCGGTCGATGGGTGCGCCGGGCATGGGGTTTGATGCGCTCCACCAGGGCGTTTCCGGCATCGATGTCGACACCCGCGTCGCGATATCGCAGACCGCCATCGGTCTCGGGCTTGTCGGGTGATTCTGGGTCGGGGCTGGACATGACGTCGGGTCCTGCGGTTGCGGGCGGCCGATGGTATCGGTCGCCCCGGAGCGTGTAAAGCCGGCGCGGCGGACGCGTGCACGGGTGGGTATCGCGCGCCGTACGGCGCGCGGCCAGGCAGCGGGCATCTGTGGTATGTTAGCCGACCAGCCACATAACCGAAAATCCCCTTGCTTCCATGAGCCTGCGACACGTTCTGCGCCGTTTGACTCTCGCCCTGCCGGCCTGGTGCCTGCTGGCGCTCCTGGCATGGTCGTTCACCGTCACCGGCGTCCTTGCGGACAACCGCCTCCACGAGGCCACCGTCACCGTGGAGAACCGTGACCGCCCGGCCCGCGAGGCGGGGTTCGAGCGGGCCATGGACAAGGTGCTCGTGAAGCTCTCGGGTGATCGCCAGGTGCTCCGGGATCCGCGTGTGGATGACCTTCGCGGTCAGGCGGGGCGTCACGTCCAGCGTTTCCGCTACGTGGACGTGGGGGATGGCGCCGTGGGCCTGGAGGTGCGCTTCGACGGTGGCGCACTGGAGCGCCTGCTCATGGAGCGCGGACTGCCGGTGTGGGGTGCGAACCGACCCGGTCTGATGGTCTGGCTGGGCGCAGTTCACGAGGGGGAGCGGGTGATACTGGGTGGCGAGGAAGGACGCGAGTTGATGGAAGCGCTGGAACGCGTGGCGGACGAGCGGGGTCTGCAACTGGTGTTCCCGGTGATGGACCTGGAGGATCGGGCGGCGGTGAATTTTGCCGATCTCTCGGGCGGGTTCCACGAGCCGGTCCTGCGGGCCTCGGAGCGTTACTCGGCCCGTTACGTGGCGGCCGTGTACGTGCAGCCAAGGGGGGATGCGTGGAGCGCACGCTGGCGCTTGCTCTCCCAGGATCTGCGTGAGGACTACCAGATTGAGTCCGACAGTCTTGAGGGCGTCCTGGATGAGGGGTTGCAGACGCTGGCGGATCTGCTGGGCCGCCGGCTGGCCATTGCGGGCCTGCTGCCCACCGAGGATCACGTGCAGGTGGTGGTGGAGGGCGTGGATGATATGGAGACCTACCAGATGGTGCGCCGATACCTGTCGGAACTGAGTGTCGTGGTGGAGATCAGGCCGTATCGTCTGGAGCCGGATCGGGCGGTGTTCGTCACCCAGCTCCGGGGCAGCCCGAGGGATCTGGAACGGGGCGTGCGTCTGGGTACGGTGCTGGAGATGGCCGAGGCCGGCGCTGAACCGCCCGGGCCCGGCGCCATGGCCAGTGTGAACCTGCGCCTGTCCCGGTGAACCTGCGGCAACTCCCGAACGCCATCACCTGCATGCGTCTGCTGCTGACGCTGCCCATCGTCTGGGCGCTTCTGATGGGTGAATATGCGTGGGTCCTGGCCCTGCTGCTGCTGGCCGGACTGTCCGACGGGATCGACGGCTGGCTGGTGCGCCGCTATGGATGGCAAACGCGCCTGGGCGGCTATCTGGATCCCCTGGCGGACAAGGTGCTGATGATGGGCACCTATTTCACCGTGGCCTTTGTCGGCCTGCTGCCCTGGTGGCTGGTGGTGGTGGTGGTGATGCGCGACATGGTGATCATGCTTGGCGCGCTGGCCTATCGCGCATTGACCCGCAGTCTGGAGATGCAGCCCCTGCTGATCAGCAAGCTCAACACCTTCTTCCAGATCGTGCTGGTGATCTCGGTGCTCCTGGATGCGGGCGTGGTCCCGCTGCCGCCCCTGCTGCTGGACGCGCTCATCGGCATCGTGCTGGTCACCACGGTGACCAGCGGCGCCGGATACGTGGTGGGCTGGACATGCCGGGCCATTGCGGGCCGGCGAGCGGTGTAATGAACGAAGGCATCTGGTCGGGCGGACGGGGCCTCGTGCTGCTGCTGGCCGTGGCGGGCACGGGATTGCTCGTGTACTGGCTGCGCCCGGTGCTGACACCCTTCCTGCTGGGCGCCCTTTTTGCCTATCTGGGCAATCCGCTGGTCGTGCGGCTTCAGGTCGAGGGGCGGCGCTGGAAATGGCGCATGTCACGCACCCCGGCCGTGGTGCTGGTGTTTCTACTCCTGTTTGCGCTGCTTGTGCTGTCCGTGCTGATGGTGCTTCCGCTGTTGCAGCGGGAACTGGCCCGATTCATGGAATGGCTGCCCCAGTGGCTGGAATGGCTCCGCGAACACGCCCTGCCCTGGTTGCAGGATCGCACGGGGCTGTCTGCGGAGTCGCTGGATCCGGGGCCCGTCTCGGGCCTGCTGGCCGAGCATTGGCAGCAGGCCGGGGATTGGGCGGTCCGCGCACTGGAATCCGTGGGGCGCTCCGGCGGTCTGGTGTTTGCCTGGCTGCTCAATCTGGTGCTGGTGCCGGTGGTCACCTTCTATCTGCTGCGTGACTGGGATCGTCTGCTGGCCGGTGTGCGGGACCTGTTGCCACGCAGCGTGGAACCCAGGGTCGTGCGGATCGCCGCGGAATCCGACGCGGTGCTCGCCACCTTCGTGCGTGGCCAGCTGCTGGTGATGCTGAGCCTGTCCGCCTTTTATGCCGCGGGCCTCTGGCTGGCGGGCCTGGAGCCGGGGATTGCCGTGGGTGTGCTGGCGGGCCTGGTGAGCTTCGTGCCCTATCTGGGCGTCATCGTGGGCCTGGGCCTCGGCGTGGCCGCCGTGCTGGTGCAGGGTGCCGATCCCGTGCTGCTGTTCTGGGTGCTTGCGGTGTTCGCCGCCGGGCAGTTGCTGGAAAGTCTGGTGCTCACGCCGCGGATCGTGGGTGATCGTATCGGACTGCACCCGGTGGCGGTCATTTTCGCGGTGCTGGCGGGCGGGCAGCTGTTCGGTTTTTTCGGTGTGCTGCTGGCCCTGCCGATGGCGGCCGTGCTGGCGGTCGGGGTGCGCCATGCACGGATGGATTACCGTCAGAGCCGCCTCTACTCGGATGTCCGATCCGGGTCGCATGAGTAGCGCACCGGTGGCGCGTCAGTTCGTTCTCGACGTGACCCTGCCCGAGGGGTCGGACTTCGAAGGCTTCCATCCGGGCGCCAACGCCCTGGCGCTGGACGGTCTCCGGGACCTGGCCCGGGGGCGCGGCGAGTTGCAGATCTACGTATACGGGGAGACCGGCACCGGAAAGACACACCTGCTTCAGGCCGTCTGTCATGAAGCCGCGCAGCGGGGGCGCCGCGCGGCCTATCTGCCGCGCGTGCTGCTGGCCGGCGCCGGTGCCCGGTCGCTCGACGGCCTCGATGCCCTGGATGTGGTCTGCCTGGATGGTATCGGCGCGCTGTGCGGGTCGACGGAAGGCGAGACGGCGCTGTTCAATCTCATCAACAGCGCCCGGGCCCGGGGTACACAGCTGGTGCTTTCCGACCGCCAGTCACCGCGCGCCCTGTCCGCCGGGCTGTCGGATCTGGCCTCCAGGCTGGTGTGGGGGCCGGTTTTCCAGCTGGTGCCGATGGAGGACGACGCCAAATGCGCACTGCTTGTGGCATGGGCCCGGCGCCGCGGCTTCGAGCTGCCGCGCGAGGTGGCCGAGTACCTGCTTATGACCTGCCCCCGGGATCTGCCGTCCCTGCTGGAGCAGCTACAGCGGCTTGAGCGGGAATCCCTGGGGCAGCAACGGCGGGTCACGCTGCCCTTTGCGCGTGCGGTGATGCGAGCCCGTGAGGGCGCGTGACGGAACCGGCGTCCCGACTCAGGAGTGACCGAACTGCCGGCGGGCGAGCCTCGGATATACGGCCGCGCCAGCCAGCCAGGCGATGCTCAGGCAGACCATCAGCCAGCCGTAGCCGCGTTCCGGGCCTGTACCGGCAGCGTGGAAGACCCCCAGCACGAAGTAGGGCATGGCCAGGTAGGTGGCCCATGCGTGGGTATAAGGACGCCCCGCCATCATGCCGCGCAGCGGCAGCAGCAGGGGCGTCAACAGCAGGATAAGGACCAGCGCCCGGGGCACGACCTGGGGGGGTGCCAGCCAGGCGTTCCAGATCAGGATCAGGGCAAACAGGCCCAGCAGGCCTGCAAGGGCCAGTACACGGGCGAGATGCATCAGCCGCGCCGCTCCAGAGCCCGGGTGATCTCCGCAATGCGCCTGCCCAGGACATGGCAGAGCCCGCGTTCGTCCTCGCTCAGGGGAAGATCGCCCTTCGGACCCGCCAGATGGCTTGGTCCGTACGGGGTGCCGCCGGTGCGCGTGTCGGTGAGTGCCGGTTCGGTGTAGGGGATGCCCACCATCAGCATGCCGTGGTGCAGCAGGGGGATCATCATGCTGAGCAATGTGCTCTCCTGTCCGCCGTGCAGGGTGCCGGTGGAGGTGAAGACACCGGCGGGTTTTCCCGCCAGCGCACCGGAAAGCCACTGGCTTCCGGTCTGGTCCAGGAAATACTTCATGGGCGCGGCCATGTTGCCGAAGCGGGTCGGGCTGCCCAGCGCCAGGCCGGCGCACTGAACCAGGTCGTCGGTGGTGGCGTAGGGTGGACCCTCCGCGGGGATATCGTCCTCCACCGCTTCGCAGGTGGCCGAGACCGGCGGTACCGTGCGAAGTCTCGCCTCCACACCGTCCACCGACTCCACGCCCCGGGCCACGTGCCTGGCCATCTCCGCGGTGGCACCGTAGCGGCTGTAGTAGACGACAAGAACCTCGCTCACGTCAGAAGATCTCCAGAACCTGTTCCGGCGGGCGGCCGATGGCGGCGCGATCGCCATGTACCACGATGGGACGTTCGATGAGTATGGGGCGCTGGACCATGGCGCGGATCAGGGTCTCCCGGGTGAGTCCCGGATCGTCCAGGTTGGCCTCGGTGTATTCCGGTTCCTTGCGGCGCATCAGTTCGCGCGGTGCCAGATTCAGCAGTTTGAGGATGCGGTCCATCTCCTGTGCGTCTGGGGGCGCCTTGAGATATTCCACCACCCGGGGTTCGATGCCCCTGGACTTGAGCAGTTCAAGGGTCGCCCGGGATTTGCTGCAGCGTGGATTGTGGTAGATGACAACCGGAGTGGATTGGCTGGACATGAAGATGCCTTGTGCTTTGAAGGAGTAAACGGGCAGTATCGATGGTCAGGAGGCCGCCTTGACGCTTCTCCGGGCCGGTGATAGCGTTTCGCGGATCAGGGGTCCCATCCCGCGCCCCGAGTTCGCGAAACCGTCCCATGTGGAGCAGACACCTGCGTCGCGCAGCGTTCATTGCATTATACCTGTTGCTTGCGGCGCTTGCCGGTTGCGCCGCTACGGCACCGGTTCAGGAGATGAGTGACGCCCGGCAGGCGCTTCAGGCGGCGGAACAGGTCGGGGCGCGGGAACAGGCCCTGCCCAGCTATCTGAGTGCCCGGCGGTTGCTGGAGTCCGCCGAGGCGTTGCTCAACGAGGGAAATTACAGGTCTGCCCGTGAGAAGGCCGCTCTGGCGCGACGCCATGCCGTGCAAGCGCGTGAGCAGGCGCTGGGCAGCCCGGGGACAAGCAGGTAGGTCGGCACGCCGGCGGAACGGTCCTTTCCCCGGCCCGCCGATTGCCGCTGCGGCAGCGATATAGACGGATTTTCCGTTCCGTGACCTGTGTTTTTCTTTGTCCTTGACGATTTCACCGGGGCGGTGTTAGCTTTCAATATTCGTACGCCCTGTGGTGTGCTCACAAGAATCCTCAATAATCAGGAGCTAACGTCATGAGAACGAAACATCTGCGGCTTTTCGTCGTCGGTGCGATCGCCCTGGGAGTTTCGGTTGGGTGTGCCACCACGCAGCCGCCCGAAAAGACGGGCTACGTCGTAAACGCTCAGGGTGAGTACTGGCGCAACGCGGCGGGTGACTGCTGGCGTACCGGGCGCTGGTCTCCGGACAACGTGGTGGAAGAGTGCGACCCGGATCTGGTTGCGCGGCCTGAACCGCCGCCCGCACCCCCGACCCCCGCTGCACCTGCCCCACGGGCTGAGCCGCCCCCGCCTGCACCTCCCACCACCATGACCTACGAGGTGGTGCGTGGCGACAGTCTCTGGCGGATCTCGGGTCGGAGTTCCGTCTATGGCAATCCGTACCAGTGGCCGCTGATCTACAAGGCCAATGCATCGCAGATCCGCGATGCGGATCTGATCTATCCGGGCCAGCGCCTGACGATCGAACTGGAACCCTCCCAGGGTGATGTGGATGCCGCCGTGCGGCATGCGCGTACCCGCGGTGCCTGGGAACTGGGTCGCGTGGAAGACTCCGACGTCCGCTATCTGGACCAGTACGGGCTGAGCCCCAAGCGTTGATCGGCAGTCCGGCGTAAGTATCCGGGGCCCGCCTAGTGCGGGCCCTTTTTTTGGTTGGTCAGTTGTCCGTTGTCCGTTGTCAGTTGTACAAGAGTCCTTTGACATGCTGTGGGGGGCGGTTACGCTCCTGACAACTGACAACTGACAACTGACAACTGACAACTGACAACTGACAACTGACAACTGACAACTGACAACTGACAACTGACAACTGACAACTGACCACCCCAATGTGCCCAGGATCAACGGACATCTGTGCAAGACGCTTTCTGGTAAGCGGTGTGGTTCAGGGCGTGTTCTTCCGGGCCTCCACCCGACGCGAAGGCGAACGCCTCGGGCTGTCCGGCCACGCGAGAAACCTCCGCGACGGGCGGGTGGAGGTGGTGGCGGCGGGGCCATGCGACCGCGTGCGTGCCCTGGAGGCGTGGCTCTGGGAGGGACCTCCCGCCGCTCGGGTGGATGACGTCAGTGGTGAAGATTTCCAGGGGCCGGTGCCTGACGGATTCAGGGTGGGGTGAGAAACGCTATTCAAGATTCAAGATTCAAGATTCAAGATTCAAAGGGAAACCAAGTGTTCCGCGCCATCACGTCAGTCCTCGACGCCCCCCTTTTGAATCTTGAATCTTGAATCTTGAATCGCCCCTATCTGCTCTGCGGCAGGATCACGTGCAGCGTCTCCATGAACTGGAGGTGCACGTCTTTCCGGATTTCGTCCGTGAGGCCCTTGTCCAGACCCAACCGCTTCCAGGCGTCCGGATGGGGTGGTTGGCCGCAGGCACCGAGTCCGCTGAGGCTCCCTTGATCCGTGCGGTTCGCGAGGGTGTCGGCCAGATGCACGATGGCCACCGGCAGGCTCATGGGTAACGTCGGCTGGTGATGGCGGGCTACCGCGTGCTGAACGTCTTTCGGCATGCCCCAGAGTTCGAGCAGTGCACCACCCACCTCGGCGTGATCGAAGCCGAAGAGTTCACGTTCCTTTCGGACGAGTGCGTGCTCGTTGTCACGCGAGGCCAGCAGGGATTTTCGCAGGGTGTCCGGAGAGCGTTGGTAGAGCACCAGGCTGCCGAGGTCATGCAGCAGGCCCGCCATGAACAGGCATTCCGGATGGCGTGCCTGGCTGCGGCGGGCAAGGTTGTGGGCAATCAGCGCGCTGAACACGCTGTGGCGCCAAAAGGCCGCCATGTCCACGGGTTCGTCGGAGAGTCTGGCGAAGGTTTGGGACGCGGTGAGCGCCAGAGCGAGATGATAGAGGGGCCGCGGGCCGATGGTGGCGATGGCACGGCCGAGCGTTTCGACCGGATTGTTGAGGCCGTACATCGCCGAATTGGCCATATGCAGCATGCGTGCGCCGAGGCCGGGATCCTGCATGACGATGGCAGCCAGGCCTTCGGACGTGCTGCCAGGTGCGTCGACGGCATGGCGCAGCTGGATCACGAGATCGGGCGGCGAGACAAGGGCGGAACACTCTACCAGTAGTTCCCTGATTTTCCCCCGTTTGTCGGAAACCGCATTCATAAGTTTGATCGACCCCACGCTTTTACCAATCGCCCGGTGGCCATCGGCGGACACTAAGGAGTATAAGAGGAGAACACCAACTTGCCAGGAGCGCGAAACACGCGGGGATGCGCGTGCGGTTCGCCTCTTGCGGAGTGCATCATGAGCGATCCGGGCAGCGAGAATGTGGTTCCCTTCAACGGTGCGGCCAGGCGGGAATCGGCCGGGTCGGCCCTTCAGATCATCGGTCGTTGCCGTACCCTGACGGCGCATCACGTGGAGCGTTGCCTGAAGGCAATGCTCGACAACACGGACGATGCCTTGTTCAAGCGGGCCGAACAGGCCGAAGACGACGAGACCCAGTCCGAGTATTTCGAGGCCATGCGCGAAGTGCGCCGCAGGCGCTCGACCATGGAGAGCGAGTATCCCCTGCAGCTCTCGCGTCTGTTCGATGCGTTCCTGCGTGGTGGTGCGGGGCGCAGTGCCAAGGCCCCCGGCGGTGAGCTGGAGCTCTCGCTGGTGGATGATGATGAACTGGAAGAGAATCTGGCCCTGGAGGGCATGATCTCCAAGGCGAGCCGTGTCAACGAAAGCGAGCTGTATGTGCTGACACGCCGGCTCGCGGTGGCATTGGACCGGCCGAAGCTTGCGGAGGATGCGCATCCACTGGCGCCCTCGGCCCTGTGCGAGGCCTTTCGAAGCGCCGTCAAGGCGCTGGATGTGAGCCTGCGCATCCGTCTGATCATCTACAAGCTGTTCGACAAGTACGTGGTCGGCCGGCTGCCGGAACTCTACAAGGAAGTGAATCACGAACTCGCGGAGCGGGGCATACTCCCCGACCTGCATGCCCGCCCCGCTGCCAATCCCGGCCAGACCGCCCGCCGTGAGAGCCCGGAGACAACGGAAGAGGAATTGATACCGGATCCGGCGGATGGAGACGAAGGGGGCGAACTGCTGTCGCTGTTGCAGCGCCTCGCGGGACAGTCGAGCGGTGCGTTGCAGCCAGGGGTCACGTTGGTGGACCGGGCGCTGGTCGCCGGCGCGCTCAGAGGCCTTCCCGCCGCCGCTCCGGCGTCCGGGGGCGTCTACAGCGGTGCCGAACTCAAGGACGCGGTGCTGAGCGCCGTCAATGGTGGGGTTTCCACCGGCGTCGCGCTCAATCGCACGGACGAGACGGCCATCGATATTGTCGCGATGCTGTTCGATTTCATCTTCGACGACCCCGCGCTTCCCGCTCCGATCAAGGAGCTGATCGGGCGGTTGCAGATTCCCGTGCTGCGGGTGGCCATCGTAGACAGGAGCTTTTTCAACCGCAGGAAGCATCCGGCCCGGCGTCTGATCAACGAGCTGGCCCGGGCGGGCATCGGCTGGACTGAGGAGGGGGAACGCGAGGATGGTCTGCGTTCCCGGATTGAATCCCTTGTGACGCGTCTGCTTGAGGACAGTGACGGTGACGTGGGCCTCTTCGAGCGCGAACTGCTGGCGTTCCAGGAGTGGTCCCGGGATCAGGCGGAGCGCGCCGCGCAGCGTGAGGAACGCAGCACGTTGCTGGCCCAGAGCAAGGAACACATGCGTATGGCCAAGGCCGTGGCCGGCG
>SKOF01000030.1 GCA_007120155.1 Thioalkalivibrio sp.
GAATCGCGACTCGACGAACTCGCCCGCTCGCCGCCGGAGCGAGCCACCTTGCACCATTTCCATGGGACGGATTACCCCTGCCACTATGTTCGGAAAGGGGCACAGTATACGTATGCCGGACAGGGGACGTGACCCGGCGATGCGTCCCGGGTCTGCTGCCGGGCACTGAATTCAGAAGATCGCCTGCGTTGCCACGAACAGCACCACGCCCACCAGCGCGCCAACCACCGTACCGTTGATACGGATGAACTGCAGGTCGCGGCCCACGGCCAGCTCCAGGCGCTCCGACAGGGTTTCGCCATCCCAGTCGCGAACCACGTCCGCGATGAAGCGACCGATCCGGTCCCGGAACGGCAGTACCAGCTCACGAAGCAGCAATGCCAGACGCGCGTCCAGCCGTTCACGGGCATCCTGGTCATCCTGCAGGGTTCGTCCGAACCGACGCAGACTGTTCACAAGGGCCAGGCGGAAACGTGAGTCGGAGCCTTCAAGTCCGTCCAGGGCCGTGCTGCGCAGGTCCTCCCAGATGCTCTCCAGCATGGCCCGAAGCTCCTCGCTTTCCAGCAGTTCGTCGCGGATGCCGTCAAGGCGTTCGCGAATCACGGCCGATTGCCCGAGATTGGCGATGAGGGCATATATGGCGCGGTCAAGCTCCAGCCTGGCGGGGTGATTCTCGGCGGATATTTCGTGCAGCCATTCCTCCACCCCCTCGACAATGGCTTCCGCCAGCTTGCGGTCGAAGCGCCTCGGTATCCACCAGCTGCTGCGCTCCTCCACACGGCGGTATATGAGCTGCCGGTTACGCAGCAGCATCTCCCTTGCAACACGCACACTTCGGTCGAACAGACGCTGGTGATAGCCGGCCTCCGAGAGCATGCGCAGCAGGCGTTCGGCAACGGGAACCAGGTCCAGGCGTGTGACCTGATGGCGGAACGTGTCGGCGTAGAAGTTCCGCACCTCGCGGTCACTGAATGCGTTGATCGCATCGGGCGCCATGGCCAGGACGCGATCGGCCACCAGCTCCGCATTTCCGGAGTCCTGCAGCCAGCCGCCGAGCCGCACCGACGGTTCCGCCTGCTCCAGCCGGTGCAGAACCACAGCGGGTTCCAGGAAGTTGTCCGCGACGAACCGTCCGAGGCCCTCCCCAAGCCGGTCCTTGTTGCGGGGCAGGATGGCCGTATGGGGGATGGGCAGGCCCAGCGGCCGTCGGAACAGGGCAGTGACCGCGAACCAGTCGGCGATGCCGCCGATCAGGCCGGCCTCCGCGCCCTGCCGGATCAGGAGCACCCAGTAGCCCGGCGATTCCACGAACTGCGTGGCCAGGTAGATCAGGCCCGCGGCGACCAGGCATGCGAGCGCAATTCGCCGATGGCGGCGCAGAACCTCGGCCTGAATGCTTTCCGTGGAGTCCCGGCCCGGCGGCATCAGCCCCGGAGATCCTTGACGCTGTCCACCTTGTCGGCGAGTGACTGCGGCCGGTCGGTACGGGTGCCGACCTTCAATGTCGTGAACAGGCGCACCGCCCCCATGTCATGCAGCGTCTCGTGACAACGCCTGACCGCGGCGAAGACCTGGTCCCACTCGCCCTCGACGTTGGTACCGAAGGCATGCAGGTGCACCTTCAGGCCGGCGTCTTCGAGTTCCTGCTGACAGGCCGCGATATAGTGCGACAGCGACAGCCCTGTGCCGATGGGTATGACGCAGAGTTCCACATGGACGTTCATTGCACACCTCCCGCTATACGTTCAACGTTCAAGGTACAACGTTCAACGCCTGTCCGGGGCATGGCCGGCCGGTATTGCCGGGGGATGCACCGGCGGAATCCGGTGGTTCTCACCCACATGCGGCCAGTGCCGTCACCGTTCGCATACCGCCGTCGCCAACGTTGAACGCCCCTTACAACCGCGCTTCCAGTTCGTCCAGATACGCCCGGATCCTTCGCGCGTTGGTGCCGAGATCGCTGCGGCCGACGCGGGAGGCGGAACGCACGTCCACCCGGACATAATCGTCCTCCTGCCGCACCCTGATCACCACGTCGTCGCGGAAACCGAACCAGAATGTCGTATCCACCGCTTCGACGCGCCCTTCCTCCGGCGCCACCTGCTCGATGTGCCAGCCAAGCGCCTCCGCGGCAGCAACGGCCTCGCGATACACTTGTTCGGCCGAGGCGTCGTACCTCACCGGCGCCAGATCCGGATATGCCTGCCGCTGCTGTCGCGCCACTTTCTCGCCGGGATATTCCACGGCGTTTGGAGCCGCGCGGCGCGCCTCCGCCAGGGCCACGAATCCCGGCGGGTCGTCGGTGTCAGTGGTGATGTCGTGTATAGCGGGAACCGATGCGGCCATGCGCGCAAGCTGCAGTGGAGGCAACATGGCGGTTGCTCCCAGCAGCAGCGCCGCCACCGCGGGAACGGCGGCGCGCGGCCTTCGCGCAAGTAAGGCACCGAGGCCCGCCACCACGGCAAGGAAGGCGGCGGAGAGGCCGGTCTGCATGGCCAGGCGGAACGCGCTCAGGGCACTCCCCAGCTCCAGCAGTTGCAATCTGTAGGCAGGGCCCGGCAGGAGCACCAGCAGCCAGGCGATCACTGCGAGCGTGACCGCGAGCCAGGCCAGGAGCGTGAACCAGCCGGGGGAACGGTCAGAACGGGCCATCGACATCCTCCGAGTTGCTATTGGCATCCGGCGATGAATGCATAATCATGGCCGGGAGCGGATCCACCTGTCACGATGAGCCATCACCGACATCACCGAAACCATGACGTACTGACAACAGTCTCGAAACGCCAGTCTTTCCCTAAGTCAACAATCCCTCAACTGTTCCCGAACCCGACTACCTGACCACGGTCCATGTCCAGATCCCGCACCCCGGCCTACGCACTGCTGTTGCTCGCATTCACCGTGGTCGCGGTCGGCTGCGCGCAATCGGGGCCGCTTCACGGTTCGCCGGATATGCGGGAACCGGAACTGCAGATTACACGGGCAGTCATGGCGGATGGCTACAGCCTCCCCTACTCCGCCTGGGGACCGCAGGATACGGATTCGGCCACGGCCGTGGTGCTTGCCCTGCACGGATTCAACGACTACCACCGTTCCTTCGAGGAACTCGCGCAGCGACTGGCGAGCGACGGCGTAGTCACATACGCCTACGACCAGCGCAGTTTCGGTGCCACCGCGGGACGGGGCATCTGGCCGAGCGTGGATTCCCTGGTGGACGATGCAAGGACGATGCTGGAACTGGTCCGGCGCAGGCATCCGCAGACACCCGTCTACATCCTTGGCGAGAGCATGGGCGGCGCGGTCGCGATCAACGCGCTTACCCGCGATCCGCGACCCGAGGTCGCAGGCAGCATTCTGGTGGCGCCGGCCGTCTGGGCGCGCAGCACCATGCCCTGGTATCAACGCGCGGCACTCGCTATCGGTGCACGGATAGCGCCGTCGCGCACGCTCACCGGCGAGGGCCTGGACATCACGCCCACCGACAACATCGAACTGCTGAGGGAATGGAGCCGGGACCCATTGGTTATCCGGGCGACACGCATCGACGCAATCAACGGTCTGAGCAATCTCATGGATGCCGCCCTGGAGGCGGTTCCGGAACTGCGTGGGCGCAGCCTGATCCTCTACGGCGAGAACGACCAGATCATCCCCGCCCGGCCCACCTGCCGCATGCTCGATGCGCTTCCCAGCCGATCGCTCATGGACTGGCGGTTCATGCTCTACCCGGACGGCTATCACATGCTGACCCGGGATCTCGGGCGCGCGATCGTTCATGACGACATCGTGGCATGGATACGCAATCCGGCCACCGAGCAGTGGACGGATCTGGAAAGGAACCGCGAACAG
Source organism: Thioalkalivibrio sp. (assembly GCA_007120155.1). Taxonomy (GTDB): domain Bacteria; phylum Pseudomonadota; class Gammaproteobacteria; order Ectothiorhodospirales; family Ectothiorhodospiraceae; genus Thioalkalivibrio_A. The sequence continues at coordinate 3,844 of SKOF01000030.1, forward strand.
GCACTGCGGAAACTCTGTGGGCGCTGACGGGCGCCCGGCGGACAGTCGGCCTCAGGCCCGCTCTATACGTAGTGGCGCGGGCTCGCCGGTAGCGAGCCAGTGCATGTAGTCATCGAGAATCCGACGGTGATCGAAGGCCAGCCATAAATCCCGATCCGCAGGGTTCACGACGAATGTGGCCGCGGCATCATCGTCGGCGCCGGGATCACCGCTGGCGTCCGCCACATACACCGCGCTCGCGGTGGCGCCCCTGGGATCCCGACCAGGTGCCGAGTAGATACCCAGCAACACGCGCAACTCCACATGCAGGGAGGTTTCCTCGCGTGCCTCCCTGACCGCCGCGGCCTCCACCGATTCGCCCTCGTCCACGAACCCTCCGGGCAGGGCGAGACCGTGGGGCGGATTGAGCCGCTCGATAAGTACAACCCGGTCGGTACGGCCGTTCAGCCGGATAACGCAGTCTGCGGCCAGCAATGGTGTCACGGGTCTCGTCATGCGCTTATGCCCTCGCCAAGGGAAGCCCCGCACGTGAGTCGAACCATGTCCCTGATACTTTCCTCCGGGCGGGCCGGCAGCGCAAGCACCGGGATCAGGTCAGGAACGGCAGACGCGCCAGAATTTGCAGAACGATGGCGGCGTATACCCCCGCGAGCAGGTCGTCAAGCATTATGCCCAGACCACCTTGAACCCGGCGGTCGAGCAACCCGATGGGCCATGGCTTGACAATATCGAAGAACCGGAACAGCAGGAAGCCGGCCGCAATCCAGATCAACCCGGCCGGCGCGGCAATCATCGTCACCAGAAAACCGGCGATTTCATCCCAGACGATCGCGGGGTGATCGTGTACGCCGAAATCCCGAGCCGCCCGGTCGCAGATCCAGATACCCGCAGTACACACAATAGCCGTCACCACCAGGTAGCCCCACAGGGGCAACCCCGCCAGGAGCAGGTAGACGGGTATGGCCGCCAGTGTACCGAAAGTTCCGGGCGCGCGCGGCGCCAGGCCCGAGCCGAACCCCAGGGCGAGGAAATGCACGGGATCGGAAAGCCGGGCCCGACCCTTCAGGGACACAGGATGGGTCATACGCTCATGCTCCGAAATGCCGGTACCCGGCCCGGGCCGCCGGCAGGGTGGTGCCGTCGTCATGCACGAGTCGCAATCCGGGCTCCCGCTCCACTACGCCGACACGGGTCAGACTCACCCCGGCCAGACCGGCGATCCGCGCCATCGTCTCCAAGCGCTGCGGCGGGACAGTGAAACAGAGCTCGTAGTCATCACCGCCGGCAAGCGCCATGTCACGCATGGCCTCGCTCCCGGCAAGGCGTAACCCCGCATCGGACAGGGGCAGCCGGTCCACCTCCAGACGCGCGCCCGCGCCGCTCGCCTCCAGCAGGTGGCCCAGGTCGGCAATCAGACCGTCCGAGACATCGATAGCGGCACTCGCACAGCCCCTGAGTCGGCGCCCCAGAAGCAGCCGCGGAGAGGGCCGGTGCAGGCGCTCGAGCATCTGCCACTCGTCGGCGCCGCGGGTGGAGTCGGCGCTCTGCCAGATGCGAAGACCAAGAGTGGCATCACCCAGGGTGCCGCTGACAAACACCGCATCCCCCGGCGCGGCGCCACCGCGATGAAGTGCCTGGCCTGCCGGCACCTGCCCCATGGCCTGTACCGTTGCCGACAGAGGGCCCCGGCAGAGATCACCGCCCACCACGGCCACCCCGCTCTCCAGGGCAAGCGCTCCGAAGCCCGAGGCGAAGGCTACCAGCCAGCTTTCGTCGGCTTCCGGCAGCGTCAGTGCCAGGGTGACCCAGGCAGGCTCCGCCCCCATGGCGGCAAGATCACTGAGATTCACGGCAAGCGCCTTGTGTCCGATTGACTCCGCCGGTGCGTCCATGGGGAAATGCACGCCGCCGGCGAGCGTGTCCGTCGTCACCGCCAACTGGCATCCGGGGGTCGGGACAAGCAGCGCGGCATCGTCACCCACGCCCGTCGCGACGTCATCACGCGACGCGCCGAGCCCCGTGAAATAGCGGCGAATGAGTTCGAATTCGGATTGCGCCATAACGCGAGCCCCGGGGAAGGGAAGCCTGGCCGACGACCTCAGGTACCGGGACCGGGTTTGCCACGCATGTCCATTTCCGCCCTGCGGAAGCGGTTGGCCCCCGCCACCTTGTCGAGCACACCGTTGACATACTTGTAGCTGTCCTGGCCACCGAACTGCTTGCACAGTTCCACGTACTCGTTGATGACCACCCGGTAGGGTATGTCCAGACGCTCGCTGAGTTCGTACGTGCCCATGCGAAGAATCAACCGCTCCACGGGATCCAGGCGGGCGATGGAACGGTTCAGGTGCGGTCCGATTTCCGCATCCCAGTCCTCGAGCCTTTCCAGCACTCCATGCAGCAACTCCCGGAACAACGCGATATCGACGTCGGACATCGCAACGGCATCCTCCAGCTCACGGTCCGGCTCGATGGCCGGGGGCTCTTCCGGGGGCTGCTCGGGCGCCGAGGGCAGGAACTGGCTCTCGATATCGCCGGCGCTCTGGCCGGTAAGCTGCCACTGGTACAATGCCTGCAGGGCGCGCTGGCGGGCAAGCTGCCTCCGACGCCGGGCGGCTCCCGGTTTGCGCCTGCCACGGTGTTCAGCCATCGAGCTTACGCAGCAGACTGACCATCTCCATGGCCGAAAGGGCTGCCTCCACACCCTTATTGCCGGCCTTGGTGCCGGCCCGCTCGATCGCCTGCTCTATGGTTTCAACGGTGAGCACGCCGAATGCCACCGGGACGCCGTGCTCCAGGGAGGCATGCGCGACACCCTTGGTGCACTCGCCGGCCACGTATTCGAAGTGCGGGGTGCCGCCTCTGATCACCGCGCCAAGGGCGATGATGGCGTCGTATGTCCCCTTCGCCGCCAGCCGGTCCACAACCAGCGGCAACTCCCAGGCGCCCGGCGTGCGCACCACGTCTATATTATCGTCGTCCACCCCGTGCCTGCGCAGTGTATCCAGCGCTCCCTGCAGGAGACTGTCCACCACGAAACTGTTGAAACGCGACACGGCGATGGCGTATTGGCCATCCACGGAAGTAAAACTGCCTTCGAATGTATTCATGCGGATTCCAGGAAAACAAGGGAACATGACGGTGCTCACGGAGACGCCGATCTGTCATGCGCCCGCATTTGCATCGCATTTTAGTCGCCGCCAGGCCGGTGCGCGGCGTCATTATTATTCCGGTGAATCAGTGCCTCCAATAAGGAAACACTGAAACGATCCGGCTTCAAGCCGGATCCACGTATTCGACGACCTCCATGCCGAAACCGGAAAGCGCGTGCATGCGCTTGGGCGCGCTGAGCACGCGCATGCGCCGTACGCCGAGATCGGTGAGTATCTGCGCACCCAGGCCGTAGGTCCGGAGGTCGGAGCTGGCGACCGCCGTCTGTTCGGAGTCCGGATGGCCGTGCTGGACCTGGCGCTGGTAATCGCGCATGCGCGCCAGTATGGCGGAGTCATTCTCGTTGTTCCGCAACACTACCACGACTCCGGCATCCGCGTTCGCCACCTGCTCGAGTGCCGCACGCAGGGGCCAGCCGCAGAAGGGCCCGGTGCTCGCGAAGCTGTCCGCCAGCGTGTTTTGCAAGTGTACACGCACGAGGGTTGGCTGCTCCGGATCGACCCGGCCCTTGACCAGTGCGAAGTGCAGTGCGTTGTCCACGTTGTCCTGATAAGCGTACAGGTGAAAATCCCCGAACTCCGTGGGCAGTTCGCATTGGGACACCCGCTCCACCGTCCTCTCGTTGCGGATCCGGTAGGCAATGAGGTCGGCCACCGTGCCGATCTTCAGGCCGTGTTCCCCGGCAAACCTCACCAGGTCATCCCGTCGTGCCATGGTGCCGTCCTCGTTGAGGATCTCGACGATCACCGACGACGGCTCGAATCCGGCCATGCGGGCAAGGTCGCAGCCGGCCTCGGTATGTCCGGCGCGGGTGAGCACGCCGCCCGGTTGCGCCATGAGCGGGAAAATGTGGCCTGGCTGAACCAGGTCTTCCGGACGGGCATTGGGAGCCACTGCGGCCTGTACGGTGC
>SKOF01000588.1 GCA_007120155.1 Thioalkalivibrio sp.
CAGTCCTACATGGAGATCAACAACTTCTACACCATGACGGTGTACGAGAAGGGCGCCGAAGTGGTGCGCATGATTCAGACGCTGCTGGGCCGGGATGTCTTTCGCCGCGGCCTGGACCTGTACTTCGAGCGTCACGACGGCCAGGCCGTGACCACGGACGATTTCCTGCGTGCCATGGAGGATGCCGCGGCACGGGATCTCTCCCGGTTCCGCCGCTGGTACGACCAGGCGGGCACCCCCGTGCTGAACGTCAGTGGAGCGTACGATGCCGGGGCGCAACGCTTCCGCCTGACCGTGCGCCAGTCCTGTCCGCCCACGCCGGGGCAGGCGGAGAAGTTGCCGCTGCACATTCCGCTGGCCATGGCGCTGCTTGACCGGGCGGGGCGGGAGATCCCGCTGAGACTCGAGGGCGAGGCATCCGCCGGGGGCGGGGAGCGGGTGCTGGAGCTCACTGCCCCGGACCACGTGTTCGTGTTCGAGGGGGTGCACGAGGCCCCGGTGCCTTCGTTGCTGCGGGATTTCTCCGCGCCCGTGACCCTGCGCTATCCGTACACGGACGAGGAACTGGCCTTCCTGATGGCACGGGACACCGACGAGTTCAACCGCTGGGAGGCGGGCCAGCAGTACGCGGTGCGTGTGCTGCTCAGACTGGTGGAGGACCACCAGGCCGGCAGGCCGCTGGTGATGGAGCCCCGGTTCGTCGAGTCCGTGGATCAGGTGCTGACCCACACCGCCCTGGACCCCGCCCTGGTGGCGGAAGCCCTGACCCTGCCCGGCGAAAGCTACCTGGCGGACCACATGAAGGTGGCGGACGTGGATGCTATCCATACCGCCCGGCAGTTCGCCCGCCAGGCCCTGGGCGGGCAGCTGGCGGTCCGGTGGCGGGAGACCTATGAACGCCACAGCGCAACCGATGCGCACAGCCTGGACGCCGACGCCATGGGCAGGCGCCGTCTGGCCAACCTGGCCCTGGCGTATCTGGTGGCGGCGGACCCGGTCGAGGGTCGGTCGCTGGCCCATCGGCAGTTTCGGGATGCCTGCAACATGTCCGAGAGCATGGGCGCCCTGCGGGCGCTGATGGACTGCGTCTGCGAGGAACGGGACGCGGCGCTGGCGGCCTTTGAGGCGCGCTGGAAGGACGAACCCCTGGTGCTGGACAAATGGTTCAGCCTGCAGGCCGCTTCCAGCGTTCCGGGCGCGCTCCAACGGGTACGCGGGTTGATGGGGCATCCGGGCTTCAATATGCGCAACCCCAACCGGGTACGTGCACTGATCGGTGCCTTCGTGACCGCCAACCCGGTGCATTTCCACGCGGCGGACGGCTCCGGTTACGATTTTCTTGCCGAACAGGTGCTGTCCCTCGATCCGCTGAACTCGCAGGTGGCGGCGCGGCTGGTCAAGGCCCTGAGCCGCTGGAAACGCTTTGACAAGCCCCGTCAGGCGGCCATGCGCGCGGCGCTGGAGCGGATCGTGGGGACGTCCGGTCTGTCCAGGGACGTCTACGAGATCACCAGCCGCAGCCTGGAGTGAGAACTCTGCGCAATTGGATGCGGGTTTCAGGGTCCGGGGGATCAACCGCCTCCCTGGATCCTGAATCCTGAGTTGCGAATCATCACGTCCGCCAGTCTGTCCGCCTCCCGTGCGCGTTCCCGCGCACCGACACCCAGCAGTTCAAGGTAGGTTTCCACGCCACGGCGCATGGCGCTGGCGGGATCGCCGGTGCCTCGCCCTGCCGGCAGGGCGAGGGCCAGATAGTCGAGCTGGACGCGCTCGGCGCACAACTCCGCCCGGGCCACGGCGGCACGCAGTCGGGCGCTGCGGCTGTCCGGCGGGCTCAAGGGTTTCAGCCGCCTGCGCAGGGTGCGCAGACGCAGCACGGTGGACGCGCGCCAGGGCGCCAGCGCCCGGCGCAATCGATCCAGGCCGCCGGCCTCGGGGACGGTGCGCGCCCGCGCCGCCTGCCAGCACAGGGCCAGCACCAGCGGGATGTCCGCGGCATGGCGAAGCTGCCAGTCCAGGCAAAGCGCCCGGACGTCGGGCCGCGCATAGAGCGCACAGGCGTAATCCCAGAGCGGGGCGGGAAATCCGGATTCGCTGGATGCCTGCATCGGTGCATTATAGGGGCCTCAGCGGTCCGTGAATGGCCGGTCCGAACGCCGCTGCACTTGCGCCGGCGGCCCGGATCGGCTGTCATTGAGGCCGGCGAAGGGGTGCCCGGGATTTGGGATGGGCGGGATTGCGCCGTCCGCTCGGCTCCGGACCGGGGCCGAGCGGACGGTTTGCGTACAGGATACGGATGCCCTGAACCGGTGTCCCGGTCCTGACGGAACCGGGCTGTGAGCCCGATGCGAGGAGCGACAGTGATGGATCAACTGACGAAGGAAAACCGGCGGTTGCGCAGTCAACTGGACGACCTGCTGCGCCGCGTGCGGGAGAATGAGAGCAAGCTCAACCGGGTGCAGTCCCTGGCACTCAAGCTGATGGGCGCCTCGGGCCTGGCGGAGATCGTCGTCCTGCTGTCCCGGGATCTGCCCAGGATCTCCCGTCTGGACCATGTGGGGATCCTGCTGGAAGACATTACCGGGGAGGTGGCGCTGGCCATCGCCGAGGCCGATATCGAGCTCAGACCGGGGCAGGTGGAACTGAACCCCGCGGGCAGCCTGCCGCTGCGCAGCTATGTGGGGCCTTATGACGCCCGCCTGCACGCGCAGCGCTGCGGCGGGCGGCAGGACCTGGCGAGCCTTGCCATCATCCCGCTGCGCCGCGGCGAGCAACCTCTGGGGGCGCTGGTCCTGGGCAGTCGGGATCCGCAGCGTTACCTGGCGGGCCTGGATACCTACTTCCTGGAAGAGCTGGCGGCGGTGACCGCGGTATGTATTGAAAATGCCCTGAACCTGCGCAGGCTGCGGGAACTGGGGCTGACCGATTCCCTCACCGGACTTCGCAACCGCCGCTACTTTGACGAACAGCTGCCCCTGGAATGCGCCCGGGCCCAGAGAGAGGGTGGTGTGCTGGCGTGTCTGTTCGTGGACATCGACCACTTCAAGATGATCAATGACGCACACGGCCATGCCGTGGGCGACCGGGTGATCCGGGATGTGGCGCAGCGCATCGCGCGCCATGTGCGCCCGTTCGACATGCTGGCCCGCTACGGGGGCGAGGAGTTCGTGGTGCTGCTCACACGCCTGGAGTTTGGCGCCGTTCTCGAGGTGGCCGAGCGCATCCGGGCCGCCGTGGCAGGCCATCCCGTGGTGGTGGATGAGGATCGGGAGCTGTCGGTGACGGTGTCTCTGGGTGCGGCCCAGTGCGCGGTGGTCCACGGGGTTGCCGTTGAGTCCGCCTCGGCCGGCCGCGCCCTGGTCGATGCCGCGGACCAGGCGCTGCTGCGTGCCAAGCAGGAGGGCCGCAACCGGGTCGTTATCGGGCAGTCGCTGACCACCCACGCCGGGTACGGGGTGCGGGAACCGGGGCAGATATATGACCGGTTCCGGATGTGACCGGCCGGGCGATCGTTACTCCGCCTCTCCGAACCGGGATTCGATGAGCTCTGTCAGCGCCTCGATGGCGGGCTGTTCGTCGTCACCCTGGGCCAGCAGCCGAACGGTGGAGCCGCGACTTGCGGCCAGCATCATGACGCCCATGATGCTCTTGCCGTTGACCCGCCGGCCGCCCCGTTCCAGCTCGATCTCGCTCTGAAACTGGCTGGCCAGGCTGACGAATTTGGCGGCGGCCCGCGCGTGCATGCCGAGGCGGTTGATGATGGTCAGTTCGCGTTCGATCATCAGCACTCGGTCTCGCACAGCACGATACCGTCGTGGCCTCCGCTGATCGCCTTGTTCACCAGTTCGTGCAGGCGCAGTTGCGGATAATTGAGCACCCTCACCAGCATGGGCAGGTTGATCCCGGCGATCACCTGGGTCTTGGGCTGTTGCAGCAGCCGGGTGGCGATGTTGCTCGGCGTGGAGCCGTACATGTCCGTCAGCACCAGCACCCCGTCACCCGTGTTGAGGCGGCGGTGTTGCACCAGGGCCTGGTTCAGCAGATCGTCCGGGTCACCCGCCTGGGACACCGCCAGCCAGGCGGTATCCAGCGGCAGCTGACCGAGCATGGATCGGGCCGTGCCGAGCAGGTCCTCACCGATATGGTTGTGCGTGATGATCAACAGGCCGACTGCCATGATGGGGGTCCCGTGTCTGCTCGGCTTCAACTCAATTCGCGGTGACGCGTGCTGACGTCGGTGCCGCGACTTTCCCGGAAGTGCCGCGCCAGGCGCTCGGCCAGGTAGACCGAGCGATGCTGTCCGCCGGTACATCCCAGGGAGACGGTCATGTAGCTGCGATGCTCCGACTCGAAGCAGGGGATCCACTGCTCGAGAAAACTCCGGAGGCTGTCAAACATCCTGTCGACCACCTGGTACTGCCCCAGAAAGGATGCCACGTCGGCGTCCAGTCCCGTCAGGTGGCGCAGCATGGGCTCCCAGTAGGGATTGGGCAGACAGCGTACATCGAAGACGAAATCCGAGTCCACCGGTGCGCCATGCTTGAAGCCGAAAGACTGGAAAAGGAGGGAAAGCGCCTGATCCCCCGCCTGCTTGACCCGGTCGCGGACCAGGTGGGTGAGCTGGTGCACATTGGTGCGCGTGGTGTCCACGATCAGGTCGGCGCGCACCGCGATCCGCGACAACAGGCTGCGCTCCAGATTGATGGCCTCCATCAGGGGCATGCCGCGCCGGGCCAGGGGGTGCTTGCGGCGGGTCTCGCTGAAGCGGCGCAGCAGGATCTCTTCATCCGCCCGCAGGAAGATGATCTGCAGATCGACACCCAGGCCGCGGATCTCGTCGATGATCTCGCCAAAGTGGTCCAGCTCTTCGATGCCGCTGCGTGCGTCAATGCCCACCGCGGCCGTTTCGTAGAGCTGCAGCTTCGGCGTCATGAGCTGGCGTACGAAGGCGGTGAGCAGGCCCAGGTGGAGGTTGTCCACGCAGTAATAGCCGGCATCCTCCAGGGCATGCAGGGCCACGGTCTTCCCGGAGCCGGACAGTCCGCTGACGATGATCAGTTTCACGAGCCATCCTCCTGCATGGCGCGGCGCTGACGGGCGGCCAGATCTTCACCTGCATAATAGCCCTTCAGGCGCAGCAGGTGATTCCTCACGGCGGCCTCCACCATCACCGCCAGGTTGCGGCCCGGTGCGACCGGCAGATTGATCACCGGTATCTCCAGGCCGAGGATGAACCGTGTCTGCCGGCCTCCGTGCAGACGGTCGCCTTCCGGTTCCTCCGGGTGACCCAGATCGAACAGCCGAACGATCAGGCGCAGATACTTGCTGTCCTTGATGGCGCTGTCACCGTACATGGATCGGATGTTCAGGACCCCGAGGCCGCGCACCTCTAGGAAGTCCTGGAGCACCGGAGGACAGGTGCCGCGCAGGGTGTCCGGGGTGATGCGCGCGAACTCCGGGGCGTCGTCGGCGATCAGTCGGTGCCCGCGGCTGATGAGCTCCAGGGCCAGTTCGCTCTTGCCGACGCTGCTGTTGCCGGTGATGAGCGCGCCGATGCCCATGACCTCCATGAACACGCCGTGCAGCGTGATGGTTTCCGCCAGCTTGTTGCTGAAGAAATAACGCAGGATATTGATGAGTTCATAGCTGGGCAGCGGCGTGCACAGCAGGGGGAGATCGCAGCGCTCGGCCTGTTCCTGAAGACCTGCCGGGGGCTCCTGCCCGTCGGCGATGATCAGCAGTACGGACTGACCACTGGTGAGCTGTTCGAGCACATCGCGCTGTGAATTCCTGCGAAGGCCCGACAGATACGCCACCTCGTCCTTGCCCAGGACCTGTACCTGATTGGGATGGATCAGGTTGAGATGGCCCACCAGCGAGACCGGCCCTTCCATCTGGGTGTGCCGCGCCAGCCTGCGTTCGCAACCCTTCTGGCCGGCAACCCATTGCAGGCCCAGACGTTCGTCCATGGCATTCACCAGGGAACGAACGGTGAGCGACTCGCTCATGGTTACTCGCTGTCCCCGCCGCCCTTCCAGCGACTCACCTGGGACAGCAGTGCATCGCTGTCCCCGGCGTCGCGCAGGCGGGCGAGGGTGGTCGGGTCGGCGAACATGTGTGCCAGCGTGGCAAGGATCTGCAGATGCTCATCGGTGGACTCCCGGGGCACCAGCAGGGCGAACAGGATGTCCACCGGCTCCCTGTCGGGGGCGTCGTAGTCCACGCCCCGGTCCAGCTTGAGCATGGCGGCGACCGCGTTGTCGATGCCCGACACCCGGCCGTGGGGGATCGCCACGCCGCGGCCGAGCCCGGTGCTGCCGAGGCGTTCGCGGGAAAGGAGGCTGTCGAAAATCTCCCCGACCGCGAGTTCCTCGCTGCTGGATGCCAGCAGTTCGCTCAGCATCTCGATCGCCCGCTTCTTGCTGCTGACCTCGTTGCTGCATACGACCCGGTCGGGGGCCAACAGATCACTGATGTTCATGAATGGACCTTATTCCCCGTGGTTGCGGTGTGATCCTTCCGCGCGGTGATGATCCTTCAGTTTCTCCTTGTGCTTGACCACCTGGCGATCCAGCTTGTCCACGAGTGCGTCGATCGCCGCATACATGTCCTGGTGCGTAGCGTCGGCAAACAGGTTGTTGCCGGTCACCAGCATGGTGGCCTCGGCCTTGTGCTGAAGCTTCTCCACCGTGAGGATCACGTGCACATCGATGACATTGTCGAAGTGACGTTCCAGGCGCTCGAATTTCTCGTGGACATAGTCGCGTAGTGCCTGGGTAAGGTCTACATGATGTCCGGTCAGGTCGATCTGCATGGGTAACTCCTTGGATGGTTTCTGTGTAGAGAGGGTGGATTCGGGTCAAACGAGCCGCTTGCGCTCGTTGGACGGCGGGATGGCCATGCCTTCCCGGTACTTGGCAACTGTCCGGCGGGCTACGTGAATGCCGCGCTCCACCAGGGTTGCGGCAATCTTGCTGTCGCTCATGGGTTTGCCGCAAGGCTCCTCGGCGATCAGCTTCCTGATCATGGCGCGGATCGCGGTCGCGGAGCATTCACCGCCGTCGGCGGTGCCCACATGGCTGGAGAAAAAGTACTTGAACTCGAAGATCCCCCGGGGGGTATGCATGTACTTCTGCGTGGTGACCCGGGAGATGGTTGATTCGTGCATGTCCAGCTGTTCGGCGATATCGCGCAGCACCAGCGGCTTCATGGCCTCCTCGCCGTGCTCGAGAAAGCCCCGCTGCTGCTCGACGATGGCGGCGGCCACCCGCAGCAGCGTCTCGTTGCGGCTCTGGAGGCTCTTGATGAACCAGCGCGCCTCCTGAAGATGGTTGCGCATGTAGACGTTGTCCTGGCTGGAATCCGCGCGGCGCACGAAGCTTGCATACAGCGGATTGACCCTCAGGCGCGGGGCGATATCCGGATTGAGTTCGACCTGCCATCGTCCCTCGTGTTTGCGCACGAACACGTCGGGGATCACGTACTGGGGTGTATCGTTGCTGATCAGTGTCCCGGGCCGGGGGTTGAGGCTTCGGATCAGGCTGACGATCTGTTGCAGTTCGTGCTCGCTGACGTGCAGGGTCCGGGTGAGCTGACGATAATCCCTGGAACCCAGGCTTTCCAGGTGGTCGCGAACCAGCAGCTTCGCCTCGTCGAGCCAGCGCGTGTCCGCGGGCAGCTGCCGGAGCTGAATCAGCAGGCACTCCGACAGGTCTCGCGCGCCGCTGCCCACCGGATCCAGCTGCTGCACCAGATGCAGGACCGCCTCGATCTCCTCCATGGGCAGGTCCATGTCCATGTCGCCGGAAAGGCTCGCCTGGATGGATTCCATGGGCTCGGTCAGGTAGCCGTCTTCGCTGATGGCGTCCACCAGCGCCATGGCGATGGCGCGGTCCTCCTCGCTCATGTGCATCAGGTTGAG
>SKOF01000595.1 GCA_007120155.1 Thioalkalivibrio sp.
GGGAGCTGCTGAAGCTGAATCAGCAGGCATTCCGCGAGGTCGCGCGCTCCGCTGCCTACCGGGTCCAGTTGTTGTACCAGGTGCAGCACCGCCTCGATCTCCTCCAGGGGAAGCTCGTCGTCGATGTCATCCGAGAGACTCGCCTGAATCGATTCCAGGGATTCGCTCAAATAGCCGTCTTCATTGATGGCGTCCACCAGCGACATGGCAATGGCGCGATCCTCCGCGCTCATGGGGATGCGATTGAGCTGCCACATGAGGTGCTCGCGCAGCGACTCGCCCGCGCCGCTCTGGTTCTCGAAAAGGTCGCGACCCTCGAACTCGGGCCTGCTTCCGGACGCGCCGAGGGGCGCGACGTCGTAGATGTCCTCCCAGTTGCTGTCCACCGGCAGGTCTTCAGGGATGTCCTCGCCGGCGCCGCGCTCATCAGCACCGGGGAGGCCTGCCGCCTCCGGTTCTGCCTCGCCGTTGGGGGCACCGTCCTGCGTACCGGAGGCCTGATCGGGCTCGGTGCTTCCGGTGTCGGTCGCCTCGTCGCCCTCCACCGCTTCCAGCATGGGGTTGGTATCCAGGGTTTCCTGGATCTGGGCCTGGAGTTCCAGCGTGGAGAGCTGCAACAGGCGTATAGCCTGTTGCAGCTGGGGCGTCATGGTCAGGCTCTGGCCTAGACGCAGCTGGACGGAAGGTTTGAGCATCACTTGTCAGGCAGTATCTGCCCGGCTGTACATGGGCAGGGTGTGTTGCACCGGACGGGCTCCGGTGCGCTGCCGTTCTCGGGTTGTCGGGGGCATGCATGCGTTCATGGCCCCATTATAGGGTAGCGTAGGCAAGAATTGGCATGTACTTCGCATCCCGTACCCGGGAATAGACCGAGCTTCACAGTCTGAAATGCTCTCCCAGGTAGGTTTTCCGCACCTGCTCGTTGGCGAGCAGCGCCTCGGGTGGCCCCTCGGCGAAGATCCGCCCCTCGTTCATGATGTAGGCCCGGTCACAGATGCCCAGGATCTCGCGTACATTATGGTCGGTGATGAGCACGCCAATGCCCCGATTCTTGAGGTGGGTAATGATGCGCTGAATCTCCACGACCGACAGCGGGTCCACGCCCGCGAAGGGTTCGTCCAGCAGAATGAATGCCGGTTCAGTGGCGAGCGCCCGGGCGATCTCTACCCGGCGCCGCTCGCCGCCGGAGAGGCTGACCCCGAGGCTGTCCCGGATGTGGGCGATCTGCAGTTCCTCCAGCAGTGCTTCCAGGTGTTCGCTGCGTTGCTCCGCGTCCAGGTCACGCCGAGTCTCGAGCACCGCGAGGATGTTGTCGGCGGCGGAAAGCTTGCGGAACACGGAGGCTTCCTGGGGCAGGTAGCCGATGCCCATCCGCGCGCGCGCATGCATGGGAAAACGGGTGAGGTCCTGGTCGTCGAGCACAATCCGGCCCGCATCACTGGGCACCAGCCCGACGATCATGTAGAAACAGGTGGTCTTGCCGGCGCCGTTCGGCCCCAGCAGCCCGACCACTTCACCGCTGTCCACGTGCAGAGACACGCCGGCGACCGGGGTGCGTCGGCGGTAACGCTTGACCAGATCCCAGGCCGCCAACTGGCTCATTGAGCTTCCCGTGGCGTGATAATGACCTCCACCCGGCCCGCTTCACCGGCAGCGGCATCGAGGGTTTCCCGGTCAAGATCGTAAACGATGCGCTCGCCCCTGAACTCGTCTTCCGCCTGCCAGATGCGCGCCTGCCCTGTCAGCACCACCTGGCGATCCTCGGCCAGGTAATCCATGTGCCGGGATTCGGCATGGATCTCGCGGCCGTCTTCGGTGAGGGTGCGCAGGGTGACGGGGTCGCCCTCGGCCTCCATGCGCGTGAGCGCGCGCCCCGGGGTATAGACGGTGAGGACGTCGGAATGGATGATCAGTTCGCCCTGGGTGACCACCACGTTGCCCCGGTAGACACTCACGCCGCGCTGATCGTCCAGCCTGGCGGTGTCGGACTGGATGCGGATGGGCAGGTCGCGTTCGGAGCCGGCAGCAGCCTGCATGAACGTGGCCGCCAGGATCACGGCCAGGCACAGGACCGGCCAGCGTGCACGGAGTCTGTCAAGGGAAGTACGTGCCATCGGCCTCATGGAGCAACTCCAGTTCACTGGTTTCCAGATCGGCACGCATGCCCGTGCCGTCCACCCGGTAGAGCGCGCTTCGTATTGCCACGTGGGCCTCGGTATCCGCGCGCCGGGGGCCCGGCCAGACCGTGACATCCCGGGTGTGGATGTCCAGGGCCGGATCCTGCTCCATGGCCGGCCGTGTCATGTGTACTGCCCCCAGCAGGTGAACCTCGTCGCCCCTGGGGGAGACCCATCCCTGTTCCGAACTCACGGTCCAGTCCGCCCCGTCCTCGCGGTGGATCACCATCACCGGCGTCTCCACCCGGCTGCTGCCGTCGAGCTGATACTGCTCCATGCGCTCGCCGGAGAGCCGGTAGCGCGGCGCTCCGTCGGAATCCGTGACCAGGGTGGTGAAATGCTCCATGAACAGTTCCGGCGTGTGCGCGGACGGCGCCAGGAACAGCTCAAGGCGTTCCTCGGCACCCCGGCCCAGCCAGAAGCCGACGGCCGCGACGGTGGTGATCACCAGCACCAGCGTGACGCGCTGCAGGCTCATTTCAGGTAGGGCGCCAGCATGCGCTCCAGGCTGCCCTGGGCCTGCATGATGAACTCGCACACCTCCCGGGCCGCCCCTCTTCCGCCGGGCAGGGCCGTCACCCACTGGGCATGCTGTCGTACGAGGGGGTGAGCATCGGCCACGGCAATGGCCAGCCGCACCCGGCGCATGACCGGCAGGTCCACGACGTCGTCACCCACGAAGGCGGTGGTTTCCTCGCTCGCCCCCGCCTGCTGCAGCAGGCCGCCCAGGGCGTCGAGCTTGTCGCGCCGGCCCTGCACCACCAGGTCGATGCCCAGATCGCGCATGCGGTGGGTCACCACGTCCGAGGTGCGCCCGGTGAGAATGCCCACCTTCACCCCGCTGTCCACCAGCATGCGCATGCCGTGCCCGTCCTTGGAGTTGAATGCCTTGTACTGCTCGCCTCCGTCGCCCAGAAACAGGCTGCCATCGGTGAGCACGCCGTCGACGTCGAACAGGACGAGGCGGATATCCTTGGCGAGTTGGGTGGGGTCTTTGGTCATTGGAAATCGGGCTGATGGCAGTGGACAGTGGCTGAAAAGCAGTGGCAAGTGGCAAGTCTCAAGTGGCAAGGAAAACCACTTTCACCCCGGCCCTCTTCCTGAGGGAGGGGGCCGGGGCCCTTGCCACTTGCCACTTGTGACCTCCCGGTCACACAACACCCGCCCTCAGCAGGTCATGCATGTTCAATGCGCCCACCAGGGTGTCGTTTTCATCCGTCACCGGCAGGGCGCTGATCTTGTGGTCTTCCATGATTTTCAGGGCTTCCACCGCGAGCATGCCGGGGTTTGCCCGCTTGAAGGTACGGGTCATCACGTCACCGATGGATGTGGCGAACAGGTCTATGCCCCGGTCCAGGGTGCGGCGCAGGTCCCCGTCGGTGTAGACCCCGATCACGCGCTCATGGCGGTCCACCACCACGGTCATGCCCAGCCCCTGGCGGGTGATCTCCAGCAGCGCCTCGCGCAACGGCGCCTCGGCATGCACACGGGGTATGCGGTCTCCCGTGTGCATGATGTCGGCCACGTGGAGCAGCAGGCGGCGGCCCAGCCGCCCGCCCGGATGGGAGCGGGCGAAATCGTCGGCCGTGAATCCCCGTGCCTCCAGGAGCGCGACCGCAAGCGCATCACCCAGTGCCAGGGTCGCGGTGGTGCTGGAGGTGGGGGCCAGCCCAAGGGGGCAGGCCTCCCTGGCCACGCTGATGTCCAGGTGCACCGTCGCTTCCCGGGCGAGACTCGATCCCCTGTTCCCGGTCATGGCGATCAGGGGTACGCCGAGGCGCCGGATAATGGGCAGGATGGTGAGCAGTTCATCCGTCTCGCCGGAATTGGACAGGGCGAGCACCACGTCGCCCGCGGTAATCATGCCAAGGTCCCCGTGGCTGGCCTCGCCCGGGTGCACGAAGAATGCGGGTGAGCCGGTGCTGGCCAGCGTCGCGGCGATCTTGCTGCCGATGTGACCGGACTTGCCCATGCCCGTCACCACGATTCGCCCGGTGCAGGCCAGCAGGTACTCGCAGGCACGGATGAACCGGTCATCGATCCTGGCCTTCAGGTCCAGGATGGACTGGGCCTCGGTATCGAGCACAGCAAGGGCCAGTTCACGGGTCTGATCGGGATGCAATTTCATGGAAGATGTCGAGTCCGGTTGTGACAAGTAACAAGTGGCAAGTGGCAAGTCTCAAGTGGCAAGGAAAAGCACCTTCACGCCGACCCTTCCCCTGAGGGAGAGGGGTTGGGGAGGGAACCTTGCCACTTGAGACTTGCCACTTGCCACTACCTACATACTGTATCCCAACCACACCAGATAGCCCACAAACGCCGCCAGCAGCAGAAGGCCGCCGGGGCGTCCGATGCGCCCCGGGCGCCTGATGCGGAAGGCCATGAGCAGGAACAGCACAGTGAGGCCGGCCATCACCGGGAAATCGCGGGTGAGCACCTCCCCGGGCACCGCTGCCGGATGGAGCAGGCCCGGGAAGGCCAGTACGCCCAGGAGATTGAAGATGTTGGAGCCGATCACGTTGCCGATGGCGATGTCGGGTTCGCCGTGGCGGACGGCCATCACCGAGGCCGCCAGCTCCGGCAGACTGGTGCCGATGGCGATGATCGTGAGCCCGATGATGAGGTCGCTCACACCGAGGGTCTCGGCCACGTTGACCGCCCCCCAGACCAGCACCCGGGCACTGATCAGAAGAAGAAGCAGGCCCAGTGCCAGCCAGACGAGCGCCCGCGGCGTCGGCACCTCCCTCGGGATCTCCCTGTCGAACTCGGCGTGGATCGGGTCGGTGGCATCGCTGCGTCCGCGCATCCCGTCGAAAATCACCCAGGCCAGGACACCCGCCAGTCCGGCCAGCAGGAGCACGCCGTCCAGCCGGCCCAGGTACCCGTCCCGGAACAGCAGCAGGCCCGCGAATGCCATCACGCCGAGCAGCAGGGGCATCTCGCGGCGCAGGATGCGCGAACCCACCACCAGGGGCGAGACCAGCGCGGCGATCCCGAGGATCAGTGCGATGTTGGCGATATTGGAGCCAATCGCGTTGCCCACGGCGAGCCCCGGGTTGCCTTGCGCGGCGGCGAAGGCGGAGACCAGCAGTTCCGGCGCCGAGGTGCCGAAACCCACCACCGTCAGTCCGATCAACAGGGGCGATACCCCCAGGTTGCGGGCCAGTGCCGCTGCCCCGTAGACGAAACGGTCCGCACTCCAGATGAGCACGGCAAACCCGAAAATGACGGCGGCAAGGGATGTAAGCACGGAAGTGGGAAGTGAGAATTGGGAGGTGGGAGGTCGCTGGGTCGCAAGTGTGGGGGATTCTACGCCCATTTCTCAACTACCAGGATGAATGGCTCTCACCCCTTAACCCATTCCCACTTCCCACTTCCCACTTCAAACATTGTCGTGTGTCACGCCGCGCCGTCCACCCCAGTTCGTCCCGGGCCCGCTGCGTGTCCAGCACCAGGCTGTGGCGCAGTCCGTCGATCCAGCCGGGTTCTCCCGCTGTCGGGGTGACCCACCAGGCCAGGCGGTGGGCGGCGGAGATGAGCGACAGCGGCACCGGAATGGTGAATCGGCGGTTCGCCCGGATCATGGCCTTGAGGCTCATGGGAGGATCGGTGGCCAGGTTGAAGGCGCCGCGCGCCGCGCTGCGCAGGCTCAGGTGGATCGCATGGGCCACGTCGTCCTCGCCGACGCACTGGGTCAGCGGCAGCGGCCTGGGCAGGGCCGGCACGAAGGGTTGGTGCAGCAGTCGATTGAGCAGGGGATGGGCATGGGGGCCGACGATGGCGTGGGGGCGGAGCCGGATCAGGTGCAGGTGCGGAAACTTCGCCTCCAGTGAATCCAGCCATGCCTCCACGGCGGCCTTGTCCTCCCCGTAAGCGAAGCCGGGCAGGGGGCGAAGCGGGGTGTCCTCGGAAACGGGGTTCGGCAGATCGGGCCAGGCGCCGTAGACGGCGGCGCTGGAGACAAATACCACCCGCTCCACGCACGCCTCCATCGCCGTGTCTATCACGTGCCGGCTGCCCGCCACGTTGATGGCGCGCACCGTCTCGCGGTCATGACGGGCACGGCCCAGCCCGCCGCCCATGAGTACGAAGGCCATATGGATCAGCACGTCGGCCCGTTCGAACTGCTCCGCGCAGGCGGCATCGCGGATGTCTGCCTGTACCGGGATCAGGCGCGGATCTGCGGCGAAGGGCAGGGGTTTCAGATCCACCCCGTGGATCGCCGTGATGTGCGGATCCGCCAGCAGTCGGGGGATGAGCACCCGGGCGAGACGCCCGGCGGCGCCCGTGATCACCACCTTCATGACGCGTTCGGGTCCGGGGGTGCAGTGACCCGGGGCAGTACCTCGCGGGCGAACAGATCCATGGATTCCCTCACGATGCGCGTGTCCATGGCACCGGCGCCGAAGGCACATAGCACATGATCCACGCCCGCCTCCCGGAGCGACAGCAGGCGCCGGGCGCAGTGTTCCGGATCGCCCACCACCGCCATGCCGAGGGTGTCCAGGAGCTTCAGGTTGACGGCGTGATCCATGAGGCCGCGAAACCGGCCCATGCGCCGGTAGTACTCGTAGCTGTCGTAGAGCTTCTCCAGGACCGGGCGGGTCTGCCCCAGAAGCTGCCGGTAGAACCATTCAAAGGGCTGCCTGGCTTCCCTGCGCGCCCGGGCGCCGTCTTCCAGGCACAGGATACCCACGGTCATGGCCACCCGGTTGTTGAGCCCGGGTCCGGGCGGTCCGTTGCCGTGGTGGTCCCGCCAGGACGCGCGATAGCGGCGGATGTCCTCGCGCACCATGAACCAGGGTTTGAAGGGTCCGACCAGGGTGCCGACGCCGAGGCGGGCGGCCATTTCAAAGGATTCAGGGCTGACCGCGGCGGTCCACAGGGGTGGGTGGGGCCTTTGCACCACGCGCGGCACCACATCGAGGTCATCGAAGTGAAAGTGACGGCCCCGGAAGCTGACCCGCTCCGGACCGAAACTCAGGCGCAGCACCGCCAGTGCCTCCTCGGTGAGGCTGCGGCTGTCGCCCATGTCCACGCCGAAGGTGGCGTACTCGGCGGGCGAGAAACCCCGTCCGAAACCGAACTCGGCACGCCCCCCGGTGAGGATGTCCAGGGTGGCCAGCCGCTCCGCCACCCGGACCGGATGGTGATAGGGCAGGGGAACGACGGCATGTCCGAGGCGCAGGCGCCGGGTGCGCTGGCTGGCAGCGGCCAGGAACATCTCCGGTGCGCTGCTGTGGGAGTATTCGCGCATGAAATGATGCTCCACCACCCAGGCGGTGGTGAATCCCAGGGTGTCGGCCAGGGACAGTTCCTCGAGGGTGTCGGCATACACCCGGGCCTCGGTGCGGCCCCCGAATGGGGGCACCGAGAGTTCATGGAAGAGATCGCATTGCATGGCGGTGGAAGCTTGCAGCCTGGGCGGGTGACCTGCAAGCTTTGGGGTGTTCGAGCCTTATGGGGCGGGGCAGGAAGCGTTGTGTCCGAGGTTGGTTTTGGCGTGCATGGTTGCCGCAGGCCAAGGTCAGAACCGTTTCGATCCGGCCGGCAGCCGGCTCGAGTTACTTTTGTTCGGTGCGCTCATGCGCCTCACCCTTTCGGGCTTTTACCCTCTAAGCCTGCGCTACTCGGTGCGGCAAAAGGTGGGACGGTCGAATCGGCTTCGATCCGCTCTTGTAGGAGCCCGGTCCCCCGGGCGATCGGCCGGCCCCGGCGGGATCGCCCGGGGGACCGGGCTCCTA